>JAUVAY010000149.1 GCA_030591505.1 Flavobacteriales bacterium
GAATGCCGGAAGAAGATCTTTCGCGACTTGGAAAATTAAACTCCGATGTATTAGGGGTTTTTGCATCAGAAGAACAATGGATCACGCCTGAAATAGTTCAACAATTTGAAGTAAACATGAATAGAGCCGGAAAAAAACTTGAAGTCCATTCATTTGATGCCGATCATGCTTTTGCAAACCCAAGTTCTCCAAGGTATAAAGAGAAACCTGCTCAATCGGCCTTTGAGATTACATTAGATTATTTAAAGAAAAAGTATAATTAACTAAAACCGACTCAGGATAGTTTTAACTCTACCCATAATTGCGTTCCTTCCCCTTCTTTACTTTGCAAAGATATCTGTCCGCCTAATTGTTCCACTCGAAGTCTCATGTTTTTTAGACCGATTCCTTGATGATCTTGTGTCATATCAAATCCAATTCCATCATCTTCGATCTCCAAAATGATTTGATCTTCGTTTTTATGGAGCTGTAAAATAATTTCTGTCGAATTCGCATATTTTATCGCATTAGAAACTGCTTCCTGACAAATTCGGTATAGATTGAGTTCTACATTCTGGTCTATTCTTTCTTCAAAGCCAATAACAGACAAATGGCACTTTGGTCCATCAGCACTTTTAATATTCGAGCATAGATCTTCCAAACTATCTTTTAAACCAAAACGAATAAGTGAAGCTGGCATGAGGTCATGCGCAATTCTTCGTACTTCTTCATGGGTCTTATTTATCAGGTCTAATTCTTCATCATTACTTTGATCAGCACCTCTATTACTCATCCTCAATTTCAATGTTCCCAACATACTCCCAAGTCCGTCATGCAATTCTTGTGAGATCCTTAACCTTTCATTCTCTTCCCCATCCAACATAGCATTCAACACATCTAGTTGCCCTTGTTTTTGCAATGATTCAATTTCGATCTTTTTCATTTCCAACGCTTGTTCAGCCAATTTTTTCTTTGTTGAGATCTGCTTAGTGATCGCTATTGAAAATGCAATTAAAAGAAGCAATAAGCCTATTCCACCCCACAACAACATACGCTGTTTATTATTTATCTCCGCCTGTAATTTATTCTCGACTTCCAGGGAATAGATCTCATCTTGCTTCTTTTTAGTATCATACCTTATCTGCAAATGATTTATCTGCTCTAAGGCCTTTTCACCTAAAAGGGAATCGCTTAAAATAGAAAATCGACTTTGGTGCAAATCAGCCATTTTATAATCATTTTTCATCCTGTATATTTCTGCTAATAGATTATTTAAGTCTTTTACAACCTGCATTATACCAAGCTCTTCTGCAGATATCAACCCTTCATTGGCAATTTTCAATGCTTTATTATACTCCTTGTTTGCTAGGAGACTTTTTGACCATTCCAACTTTGTATTAATTTGTTCCTTCTTATGATCTTGTTTTTTATATAGTTCGATCGCTTTTTCGAAATAGGCTATTGCATTTTCCTGATCGCCTCTTTTTTGAAATATAATTCCAAGAATATAATACGAATCAGCAACACCCATTTCATGATCTATCTGCTTATGAAAATTCATCGCAATTAACACATTGGCCATCGATGAATCCAACATATCCCTTTCTAAGTATAACGATCCCAGATTACTGTGAAGGTTCGCTTTTTCATACTTATCGTTATCTGTATTTAAGGAATCTAGCATAGCCAGCGCCTTTGTATAAAATGAGACCGCCAAGTCGTATTGTTCCAGCTTCTTATGAATAATACCGATCGAATTATATGAATTTGCTATTCCTCTTGTTGACTTATTCTCTTCATTGATCTTTAACTCTCTATGATACATTTCCATGCTTTTTTCATAATCTCCTAATAGACTATGAACCACTGCCATGTTGAACAAAGGCCCACTGGAGGCACGCGTATCTCCTACCGACACAAAATAGTTATAGGCATTCTCTAACCTTGGCAATGATTTACCATATTCCGACTTTAACCGATAGGCCAAACCGATATAATACTCACAACGCATGAGACCTAAGCTATCTCCAACTTTATCATACATTTCAGCACCAATATTCGCTCGTCTTATCGACTCATCTGGGTTTAACCTAAGCGAATTCCAGGCGATCCTCATATGAGCCCAAGCACTATCCTCGGCTGTGATAGAATTGCTTAAACGTAGTTCTAAACTATCTAAGATCTTTTGCTGCTGAGAATAAATCGTAATTACGCAGAAATTAAGTACAAGAAGAATTACAATCTTTTTCATTAGAGTAGGTTTGGTTGCTAGGCAGATCTTTCTGCATCCATCGAAATCTTTAAATCAATCAAAGATGTCCATGACTTTTCAATTAAGGGTTTTAAATCATCTAAAGATAAGTCTTTGGTCAATATGGGTTCACCGATAGTAATATTCACCTTACCCGGACGCATTTTAAAGCCGGTTGGAACTAATTCGTAGGCTCCTGATATAGCAACTGGAACAAGCGGCACACCCGACTGAATAGCAAGATGAAACATACCTTTTTTAAAAGGCTTTAATATTCCATCTCGACTTCTTGTCCCTTCCGGAAATGCAATAATATTTCGCCCTTCTTGTATCTGTTTAGCCGCCCTATTCAGGCTTTGAATTGCCTTCGTTCTATTTTTTCGATCAACAAAGATCATATCCATCGCTTTTATAGCGCTCCCTACAAATGGCTTTTTCTTTAGCTCTTCCTTTGCTATAAAATGAAGATCTCTTGGAATTACACGATTTACTAATGCAATATCGATCCAAGAGGTATGATTTGAATAAAAAATGCAGACATCGTCTGCAGATAAATCCGTTTTATTCACAACATTATATCTGATACCAAGAAATAATAGTGATAAAGGCGACCAGAAGTAACGCATCACATAAAAACCAAAGCGTGGAGTCCTTGTAATAAACCGCAAGATCACAACACATCCACCAGAGATCATCGTGACTACCAACAGAATTAGCGCCTGAATATAATTAAAGATCCCCCACATGAAATTAAGATTACTGCTTCAAGTATTCGATCATTGTATTTTGAATTCGATCATCGATATTAGAATAATCTCCCTTAATAAATTTTTCTCCGGTAATGTGTTCATAAAGCTCAATATACCGGTCACTAATCGTTATAATAAATTCATCCGGGATATCTGGTAATTTTTGTCCTTCCAAACCCTGAAACCCGTTTTCAATCAACCATTGTCTAACAAATTCCTTAGATAATTGCTTTTGTGCTTCCCCTGTGTCTTGTCGCTGCTGATATCCATCTTTATAAAAATAGCGAGATGAATCAGGTGTATGGATCTCGTCCATCAACATCACTTTACCATTGTGTAGTCCGAATTCATATTTAGTATCCACTAATATTAACCCTCGCTGATCAGCCCATTCTGAACCTCTTTCAAATAAGCGTTGTGTTATATCTTCTAGCTGACTATATATTTCAGGATCGACAAGACCCTGAGCGAGTATTTCTTCCTTAGAAATATCCTCATCGTGTAAACCTTGATCGGCCTTTGTAGATGGAGTAATAATAGCTTGAGGAAATTTATCATTCTCTTTCATCCCATCGGGCAGACTTACACCACATAATTCTCTTTTTCCTGATCGGTAGGTTCGCCATGCATGGCCAGCCAAATAACCGCGAATAACCATCTCAACTTTGAGAGGATCACAGCGAAGACCTATCGTTACATTAGGGTCTGGTGAAGCCATTTTCCAATTTGGAACGATGTCTTCCGTATAATCAAGGAATTTGGCCGCTAATTGATTCAATACTTGTCCTTTATAAGGTATCCCCTTTGGCATTACTACATCAAAAGCTGATAAACGATCGGTAGCTACCATTAAAAGAATATCATTTTCAAGTGTAAACACTTCTCTTACTTTTCCTTTGTAATATTCCTTCTGACCAGGAAAACTATACTCTGTTTTAATTAATGCTCTCACTTTACTCCTTTTTGTTAAATGCGCTAATAATCTGTTTTACCAATCGATGCCTGATCACATCTTTTTCATCAAGATGAATAATTTCAATACCACCTATACCTTTTAAAATCTTAACTGATTCTATCAACCCTGACTTTTGATGCTTGGGTAGATCAACCTGGGTAACATCCCCATTGACAATAAACTTTGCACTTTTACCCATTCTTGTCAAGAACATTTTCATCTGTTGCGTTGTTGCATTTTGTGCTTCATCAAGAATTACAAAAGCATGATCCAGCGTTCGACCTCTCATAAAAGCTAAAGGGGCGATCTCAATCACTCCTGTTTCTAAAAAATAACTAAGCTTCTCAGGTGGGATCATATCACGAAGTGCATCATAAAGTGGGCGTAAATAGGGATCTAATTTTTCTTTAAGATCGCCTGGAAGAAAACCTAAATTCTCACCTGCTTCAACAGCAGGTCTGACCAAGATGATTTTCCTAACCTCTTTGTTTTTTAAGGCCCTTACTCCCAAAGCAACCGCAGTATACGTTTTCCCTGTACCGGCAGGACCTTCGGCAAAGATCATGTCGTTTTTAGCAACAGCTGCTACCATCCTGCGTTGATTATGCGTGCGCGCTTTAATTTTTAAACCACGATTACCAAAAACCAGCACATCATCTTTATGATCAGAATTGATCACATCCTCACCATTTTCATCCAAAACCCTTTCGATCTGATTTTCAGTCAGCCCTGAATACCGATTAAAATGATCGAGTAATAGTTCAAATTTTGATTCGAAAAACTTGATCTCACTATCCTCTCCCAAAACCTTCAACACGTTTCCTCTCGCTATCACTTTCACTTTTGGAAAGTGTTTTTGAATCATTTTTAGCTTCTCATTTTGGGGTCCAAAAAAGTCACGAAGGTCGACCGATTCAATTATTATCTCTTTTTCTTGCAATTTGCTTTATTAAGAATGTATAGAATTACTATTTTTGACCACAAATTAAAGATTATTCTTTGAAAAATAACGTCTCTTTCGCCTTATGAGTATCATTACCCTCACCTCTGACATGGGTATTAAAGATTTTTATCTAGCTTCTATCAAGGGAACTATATACAAAGCCTTACCCGACGCGAAGATCGTTGACATATCACATCACATCACCCCCTTTGATATTGCGCAAGCAGCCTTCATTATAAAAAACACTTATCCGGACTTTCCTGAAAGTACGATTCATATAATTAGCGTAGATCCTGAACCAAGTCAAAACTCCAAACATCTCGTTATCCTACATAAAGGGCAATATTTTATTGGAAATGACAATGGAATGTTCTCCTTGATGTTTGATGAAGAACCTGAACAGATCTGGAAATTGACCCCTCCGCCAAAACTTGGATCCTCGTCATTTCCATCTAAATCTGTTTTTGTCTGGGCCGCTACCCTACTGGCTCAAGGCACGCGTTTGGAAGAGATAGCAGAACGAACCGATAGCGTTAGAATGCGTGTAGCTTTTCGCCCTGTCGTTGAAGCAGATCTTATAAAAGGTTCGATTATTTTTATTGATGGTTATGGTAATGTGATCACAAATATTGACAAACCATTATTTGAGTCTGTTCAGAACGGAAGAAAGTATAAGATCTTTTTTAGAGGAGAAAGAAATGGAATTACCAAGATCAGTGAATCGTATAATGAAGTTCCTCCTGGAGAGAAGCTAGCTATTTTTGGCGCAGGAACATTTTTGGAAATTGCTATTAACAAAGGAGTGGAAGGGTCTGGTGGTGGTGCAAATAAACTTTTCGGACTTAAACTAAACGATAGTATCCGTATCGAATTTCTATAGCTATGTTTATTAGAATTGTAAAAATGAAATTCAAAAAGGAGCATTGCGATGCCTTTGAAGAGAATTTTGACAGAAATAAAGACAAGATAAGATCCTTTCCGGGCTGTGAACGACTTGAACTTTTACACGATAAAAACGATTCCACTATCTACTTTACTTATAGCTATTGGCTAAAAGATGAAGACCTATTGAACTACAGAAATTCTGATCTATTTAAAGGAGTTTGGGCCTTTACCAAAACGCTTTTCGACGCTAAACCCGAGGCGTGGAGTGTGGAGCAGAGGGATGTGATGGTGTAGAGAGAAGCTGGAAACTCGGAGTCCTTCTCCATAGTATTACAAAGGATGAAACACGAAGTTTAAAAAATGATTTGCGTTTTTCAGCGAGCTCAGCGGTTAATTTTTATCTTCGTTACTTAAAAATATCATCATGCTGAAAATTGATATGCACACCCATATATTTCCTAAAAGAATACCTGACTTTGCAAAGAAGTTCGGTTATGGAGATTTTATCCAAATGCATCATAATAAGCCGGGGTTTGCCGACATGATGCAGGGCGAAAAGTTCTTCAGGGAGATTAAATCCAATTGCTGGGATGCTAAAGAACGAATCGATGAGTATGCTCAATTCGATACGCAGGTTCAAGTGGTTTGTACCATCCCTGTGATGTTCTCCTACTTTGCAAAGCCAAACGATGGACTGGCTGTTTCGGCGTTTTTAAATGATGACATCGCTGAAACAACACATAAATATCCAAAGAATTATGTTGGTTTAGGAACACTACCAATGCAAGCTCCTGATCTGGC
>JAUVAY010000021.1 GCA_030591505.1 Flavobacteriales bacterium
AGGTCAATAATGACTGATTTTACTATGTCAGGCTTGCCTGCTCCATTTAATTCTAAAATACGTTTATGGGAAGATGGTAATGCTACAACTCCTTATACTACAGAGTTTAAAAACGAAGATGACAATACAATTCCGGCAGGTACGGAAGTAGTTGTTGAATCGAGAGCATGGGGACACACATTTACTGAAACCTTAGATGCAGATCTAGGGCCATTTGAATCGGTTGATTTTCCAGACCCTGCTACTTCATTATTTGCAGCAGGATATTCAGGAGCAGGCGGCGTATGGGTAACAAGAGACGCTTTGTATTTTGATGGTGCACCACAATGGGCTAAAGTTAAAGCTACTGTTGGTGGTGACGTTTCTGCATTGGAATGGTCAAAAGGAGATGGAAATTATTTATGGGTTGGAACTACATCGGGTGCAGTTTACAGAATTTCTGGTTTTGCTAATGCTTGGTCAGTAGGTGAAATGCATGTTGATAGTGCTGATTATGTTCTTACTATAGTTTCAACAAACCCTGGCGGAGGAGCTGTTATTACTGATATAGCAATCGATCCTAATGATGAAGACCACGTGGTGATTACCAAAAGTGGATGGGGTGGAAGTGCAAAAGTGATGGAAGCAACCAATGGAACGGGTGCTACTATTACCTTTAATGATATTTGGTTCCCAGCTAGTGATGATATGTCAGGCTTCCCTGCATGGTCTTGTCTTATTGAACAAGATAACCCAGGTACCATATTAGTTGGTACGGAATGGGGTGTATATGCTACCGATGATGGAGGAGCTACTTGGACACCTGAGAATGCCGGTCCTATGGGTCCTGTTCCTGTATTTGATATTCGTCAGCAATGGAGAGCTGCTGAAGATGTTGAAAATGCAGGTTATATCTATTTAGGAACACATGGTAGAGGAGCATTCAGATCAAAAACTTATGAGAAAAATAGTTTTGATGAAGGAGATGCTAATCCTACAAATGAACTTGTTGAGAACTTGCTTATTATGCCAAATCCAATGAGCGAATACGGTTGGTTAGATTTTAGTTCTAACGAAAAAGCAACTGTTCAAATGGATATCTACAGTATTACCGGACAGAAAGTAAAAGAATTGAAATTCACTATGAATGAAGGTGCTAACCATTATCAATTTGATGTTAGTGATCTTGGGGATGGAACCTATATCATTCAGTTGAAGAAAGATGATAAGGTGACCACTGATAAATTCGTGATAATTCGATAAAAAATTGAATTGTAAATAATTCAAAGGCCTTTCAATTTTTGAAAGGCCTTTTTTTATTTTTGTATTCTTAATTTATGATATGAGTAAAATACGTGTTGCAATAAATGGCTTCGGAAGAATTGGACGAACATTAGGTCGACTATTAATTAATGACCCAAGTATTGATTGGGTTGCCGTTAACGATCCACATCCTTGCGATGCATTGGTCCATCTATTTAAGTATGATAGTGTGCATGGTGTGTTTAATGGATCGATCGAGAAGCTGGATAATGCGGTTCGAATTAATGATTCCGTCATTAGCTTCCATCAGGAAAAAGACCCCGCCACATTGCCCTGGAAAGACTTGGATATTGATATAGTAATTGAGGCTAGTGGGAAGTTTAAAGACAGGGTTTCACTTGAAAAGCATATACGATCTGGAGCTAAAAAAGTGATTCTTGCTGTTCCGCCGAGCACTGAAGATATAAAAACGGTGGTACTAGGTATTAATGAGCAGATCCTAGATGGAAATGAAAAAATTATATCCAATGCATCCTGTACTACTAATAGTGCAGCTCCTCTTATTAAGCTGGTAAATGATCTATGTGGAATAGAAAGTTGCTATATAACCACAGTTCATTCCTATACAATGGATCAAAGTGTACATGATACGCCACACAAAGATTATCGTAGAGCACGTGCTGCATCTCAATCTATAATACCTACAACAACAGGGGCAGCAAAAGCGCTTACAAAGATATTCCCTTCCCTAGAGAACTCAATAGGAGGCTGTGGTATTAGGGTACCTGTTCCGGATGGGTCGCTTACTGATATTACCTTCATAGTCAAGTCGCAAGTGACTATTGATGAGATAAACAGTGTATTTAAAAAAGCTTCGGAGAATGAATTGAAAGGAATATTAGAATATACGGAAGACCCAATCGTCTCTGTTGATGTGATCAACAATCCTCATTCTTGCGTATTTGATGCGCAGTTGACCTCTGTTATTGGAAGGATGGTAAAAGTAGTAGGTTGGTATGATAATGAATCAGGGTATTCTCATCGCTTGCTCGATTTGATTCATAAGATCTCGTAGAAAGATTCATTTGGTTTTCTTTAACCACAATGGCGCGCAAAGGAGGTGTAAAGGTCACTATGATTAATTTTTCCTAGCGTTCTGTAAGCCTGCATTGTGCACATTCTTTGTGACCTCTGTTCTTACTTAGAGGCCTTAGTGGTTATTTTTTTAGATGATAACTTATCCAAAAGAATTAGTCACTTTCAAAGCTCTTCATCGTTAAACTCTTCCCATCAAAAATTGCATAAGTATTATACTTGATCCACTCACCAAGGTTTATATAACGACTGTTTGGCCCCACTTCGATATCAATAGGCAAATGGCGATGACCAAAAATAAAGTAATCGAAATGCTCTTCTTTTAATCTCTCTTTAGCATAAATAGCCAACCATTCTTTATCGTCGCCAAGGTATATCTTGTCGTAATCGTCGTTGGCAACACGGCTTCTACCACTAAAAAAGTTAGCTATTCCAATCCCTACATCAGGATGAATCCATTTAAATGCCCACTGGCAAAGCTTATTGGCAAATACTTTTTTAATAAACTTATAACCATGATCTCCAGGACCTAAGCCATCTCCATGACCGATTAGAAATTTTTTATTGTCCCATTCACGAGTAAGCGGTTCTTTATGGAGTGTAATGCCGGTAGCCTCAGGCAAGTAATCGAAGATCCACATGTCATGATTACCAGTAAAAACATGAATAGGAATCCCACTATCAGTAATTTCCGCAAGTTTGCCTAAAAACCGAACATAGCCACGAGGTGCAACTGTCTTATATTCAAACCAAAAATCAAACAGATCGCCGAGGAGCCATATTTCTTCAGCACTTCCTTTAATTTGATCTAACCAACGAACAATTCGCTTTTCTCTTTCCAGACTTGATTTTTTGTCGGGAACTCCAAGGTGAAAATCCGAGGCGAAGTATATTTTTTTATCACTGTTCAAACTTAGTATCCGAAAATCTCTTTCAATTTTGCTTCAAGTGCTGGTCCGCGAAGTTTAGTGTTTATTACTTTTCCGTCTCTGTCTAATAAAACAGTAAAAGGGATACTCTTAACATTATACAATTGAGCTGCTTCAGAACTCCAGTATTTTAAATCACTTACATGATTTGGCCATACTAAACCATCTTTTTCGATGGCAGCAACCCACTTGTCTTTTGTCTTATCCAATGAAACACTAAAAACGTCAAACCCATCTTTATTGTACTTGTTGTACAGTTTTACTACGTTCGGGTTTTCAGCACGGCATGGTCTGCACCAAGCGGCCCAGAAGTCAACCAAAACTACTTTCCCTCTGAGGTCATATAATGATCGTGGATTATCTGACGGATCGTTTTGTGTGATGTTAGGAACTTCACTTCCTGGCTCAAACATTTTCCCCTTTACTTTTGCTACTTTAAACTGCTTTACTTGATTATTAAGACTAGTATAATAGTTGCTTCCGCCAAAGCTCTCTTTTAATCCATCTCTTGCCATTTCAAAATACTCGATATCCGTCTCAATGTTTAAATTACCTAAAGCGGGTAATACAGCTGGAGAACCAACGTTATCTTTAATGAAAGATTTAGTAAAACTTACAAAACCCTCATTAAGTTGGTTAAACTCATTAATAACATTTTGTTTTTGATCACCCTGATCTTGTGTAAGCGTTTGTGCTTGATTTCTTAGCTCCTGACTCTTCTTTCCAAATTCATTCGCCTCTTTATAATACGTCCATAACAATTGGGTGTTTGAAGATCCTTCAATGCTTAAGGAGGTATTTAGGTCACTTCCATCACCATTAACGATTACTTTTTCACCTGGCGAGAGTAAAAATACAGAAGCGTTCTGAGGAGTGATTCTCATTCTATAGAAATCCATTACATCTGAATTCATAGCCAATTCAAATTCTCCATTCTCACCAACAATAGACGAATCTACACTGATTGCATTATTATTAACGAACTGTTCAAGAATAAGAAGTTTCCCCTCTGCATTTTCGATCGTTCCTGAAATATTAACATTTCCATCTTTTGTTGTTGTGCTGCTATTACCGCATGAAGTTATTGTCAAACCCACTAGGGCAAACAATGCAATTTTAATTTTTATCATATACTTATTCCATAAATGTAAATTCGGCCAAAATTAAGAAATCTCAATCTGTATAGTTTATTTTTGGGAATTATTTTAGAAAAGAATGCATTGTGAGATCTTGAATATAAGTAGAGTTGAATGGGTATTTGTTAAATTTACCACAGACCGCCTGCCTGCGAGGCAGGTTACTCGGGTTTTCACAGATTATTAATTTGCTATAGATACTAAGCAATTAGCACCTATATAGAGAAGTGAAGAAAATTAAACTAAAAGAGATAAACCGCCTGGCTGGTCCGGCGATCATAGCAGGGATAGCCGAGCCGGTTATATCTTTAGTTGATACTGCTTTTATTGGGCGTATAGGAACGTCTGAATTGGCTGCTGTTGGTATAGCCAGTTCTTTTTATTTAATGGTAATTTGGGTATTAGCTCAAACCAAGAGTGCCATTTCGGCTATTGTAAGTCGCTATTATGGAAAACAACAACTTGAAGAAATAAACAGCCTTATTCCTCAAGCCTTTGTAGCTAATTTTTTTCTGGGGATCATCGTTATTGGAATAACAGTTCCATTGGCTGTGCCAATATTTAAGCTCTATCATGCGAGTGGTGATGTACTCCATTTTGCCTGTTCTTATTATTCCATCAGAGCATGGGGCTATCCTATTACCCTCGCTACTTTTATTCTTTTTGGGGTGTTTAGAGGTTTGCAGAATACTTCTTGGGCCATGCAGATCTCTATTATTGGGGGAGTAGTGAATCTTGTTGCCGATTACATTCTTATTTTTGGAATGGGGCCTATTCCTGCTTTTGGTGTTGAAGGAGCAGCCTATGGAAGTTTACTCTCTCAGGTAGTAATGTTAGGATTGGCGATTATATACCTTAAAAGAAAAACGGATTATCGCATTTATTGGGTAACGAAGATCCATAAAGACCTGAAATGGCTTTTTGGAATGAGCATCGATTTTTATATCCGTACTATTTCATTAAACCTTGCTTTGTACCAGTCTACGCGAATGGCTTCGGCCTTGGGCGAAGCCGTTATTGCAGCCCATACGATAGCTATTAATATATGGTTATTCTCATCCTTTTTTATTGATGGTTATGCCAATGCAGCCAATGCATTGAGCGGAAAGATGTTTGGAGAAAGAAACATCCTTGGACTAAAACATATGGCTCGTTCAATTGTTTGGATAAGTATCGGGATAGGAAGTGTATTGGGATTGATCTACTTAAGTGGATATAATGTAATCCCTACATTCTTTACGGAGGACGAGATTGTGATCAAGTATTTTTCATCAATTTTCTGGATATTGATCATTATGCAACCGATCAATGCTATCGCTTTTGCTTATGACGGAATTTTTAAGGGCTTGGGAGAAGCAAAATTATTGCGAAACACTTTACTCATAAGTACTTTCTTGGTTTTCTTTCCATTTGCATGGACGAGTGCTTATTTTGGATGGGGTTTTTATGCAGTTTGGGCTTCACTGATGGTTTGGATGATAAGTAGGGGAGGTTTATTGGCGATCTTGTTTAGACGATGGGTGAAGAGGCATTTGGGTTAGGATTGAGGAATGGGAATAGTTGATTTCAATTAATATAAAAAATAGCCACGAAGGCAGAAAGATTCACAAAGGTTTTTCTTCGTGTTGCTTAGAGACTTGGAGACTTTGTGGCTAGAAAATGAAATATTACTTTTTTACAAAATTTACTGGCCTAACTTAAGCTGAACAAATTGATCTAACATTTCGGCGATCTTCAAAGGGCTTTCCGTGCGCCAATTCACCTTTTTAAAGCCATCGCCTGTTAAGAAGTATTGTTCTATGCCACCGGTTCGGAATTCTTGTAAAACATGTTCGCGGAAATTTAATAGAACGATATAGCCGTCCTGATCCAATACTTCATCAAACCATTCTTCATAGTAAGAATCATCTGAATAATGAAAATTGAGCACATTTTCTCCAATTAATATGAACTTATGAATGCCTTCATTCATCATGTGTTCAAAAACATCTCTTTTCAAAAACATTATGTCGTTATAAAGGCAATCGTTCCATTCACCTATAAACTCGATGAATGCAATTCCTTTTTCGTAATTAGAATAGATAATTTTTAAATAGAGGGTTTCAGATCCAAAATAATCCCACTGAGGATGAATGTAGTGATTATAGATAGCGTCAGTATATTCAAATTCGGAATGCTCTCTTTCAAAGAAAGGGGATTGCGGGTCTTTTTCCGACTGATAATAATGACGCCAGTTATAATATGGTTCTAAGTTGTGCATTAAAATTAATAGTGATCAAACGAGCAATAAACAGTACGGGAAGAAAATGTTATTCAAGTTTTGACAAAATAAACTCTTCTATTTCCTGGTTTATCCACTTCTCATTTATATTTTCCATTTTCATTACTTCATCCATTATTGCATCCTGAATTTTAGCATTTTCAACGGCATCTGCATAAGGGATATGAGAAAAAGTGACTTGCGAATACAGTGGCAACCATTTTTCGGGATGTTTTTTAGCAAAGGCAGCTTCTATTTTCTTTCTTAATAAAAATTCAGGTTTCGCTATGAGGTCGCGCATTTCAATGTAGTTTCTCATCGCAAGATCAGCTATGGCATCACCATTTCTTTTCCTAGCTTCAGTATAAGCAGGAGCTACTTTGTTCCAATCGTTGTTGTTTTCATTCATAATGGTATCAAGGACACTGCAATCTTCAAAACCACAATTCATTCCCTGACCATAAAATGGCACGATAGCATGTGCCGCATCACCCATTAATATCACTTTATCATTGTAATTCCATGGATATGTCTTGATGATAACCAAAGAAGATGTTGGATTCTTTTTATATGTTTCTAATAGATCAGGCATCATGTCCAAAGCATCCGGAAATTCTTTTTCAAAAAATGCTTCTACAGCTTCATTTGTATCTAAACTTTCGAAAGAATTCTCCCCTTCAAAAGGCATAAATAAAGTTACAGTAAAGCTACCATCCATATTAGCCAAGGCAATTAACATAAAGCCTCCTCGCGGCCATATATGTAGAGCGTTAGGATCTATTTGATGTAAACCATCTTTCGTGGCAGGAATCAATAATTCTTTATAACCGTGTTTTAAATAATATTGAGAATAATTAAATCTATCGGTTTTTTCTAAACGGGAACGAATAGCTGAAAAAGCACCATCTGTACCGAATATTCTATCATAAGCAGCTGATTTATTTTCACCTTTATGGTCAAAATATAAAGTATTGCTTTCAAGATCGAGGTTTACACATTTATGATTAAAGTACAAGTTACAATTGTCATAAGATGCAGCTTTGATCAATAATCGTTGATTTAACCCTCCACGGGATACCGACCATATACTTTGGTCATGAATTCCATAAGGTTGAAAGTTTTGCGATAGGTCTGAGTTATGAATTTTTCTTCCACGCATAGGAATAGCGATCTTCTTTATCTCCTCTTCCAAATCGATCTTTGCCAGCGCTTCCCAACCTCGGTCAGACAATGCAAGATTGATTGATTTCCCAGCTACAAAAAGCGCATCTCGAATATCGTCTCTTCGCTCGTATACATCCACTTGATAGCCTTTTTTAGCCATATATACTGCCTGCATAGCTCCAACGAGTCCTCCACCAACGATTGCTACTTTTTCCATTATAAGATTATTTTTTTAAGTAATTGTCCAAATTTAAATACATCGCTGAACGAATTATAGATGGGAACAGGAGCGAGTCGAATTACATTCGGTTCTCTCCAGTCAGCGACAACTCCCTCATTGCTCAAAGCATCAAAGATATCTTTTCCACCTCCAACCACAATAACTGAAAGTTGTGATCCTCTTTGTTCTATTTCCTCTGGTGTTATGATCTCAAATTTAATAATAGAATCTGCATTATTAAGTTCTTTAAAGATAAATTCGAGATAAGAAGTTAAAAGAATGCTCTTTTTTCTTAATTCATGCATACTGGCGCTACAATGAAGATCGAGTGCAACGCGATGTACAGCCATAGAAAGTATCGGTGCATTGCTTAATTGCCATCCTTCCGCTCCCGGAATAGCTTGAAAACCATCGTCCATTAAGAAGCGTTTTTTCTTGTCGTATCCCCACCAACCTGAAAGCCTAGGTGTATCAGGATCCAAGCCGTGCTTCTCATTAATAAATACGCCAGAAATTGAACCTGGGCCCGAATTGAGGTATTTATATGAACACCAAGCAGCAAAATCAACTTCCCAATCATGCAATGCTAATTCCACATTTCCAAAAGCATGAGCAAGATCGAAACCAGCTAATGCACCAACGCTATGGGCATGGGATGTTATTGATTTCATGTCGAATAATTGACCTGAATAATAATTTACACCACCGATGAAAACGAGCGCTAATTCATCTCCATGTTTTTCAATGGCCTTATAAATATCCTCATGACCGATAAGTTGTTGTCCTTCACGCGGTCCAATTTCTATGATCACATCCGATGGTTTAAGCCCGTGATGGATCGCTTGAGATTCCAGCATATATTGATCAGAAGGAAAGGCTTTTTTCTCACAAATGATCTTAAATCGCTTGGCAGTTGGGCGGTAAAATGAAGCAAATAGAAAATGTAGATTAGCTGTTAAGCCATTCATCGCAACAACTTCATGGTTTTTAGACCCGCTAAGAGTAGCCAGGTTTTCTGTAAGTAATTCATGGTATGAAAACCAAGGGTGTTTTGCATGAAAATGACCTTCAACTCCCCATGTTCCCCAATCATTTAATTCTGTATCTACAGCTTCTTTTGCTTTTTTAGGCATAAGCCCTAAAGAATTCCCGGTAAAATAAAGACACTCCTTAGCGTTTATTTCGGGGATCTGAAACTGACTTCTAAATTTATTCAATGGGTCTTGTTCGTCCATTCTTTTGGCGAAAAGCTCATCAAATTTAAATTCCGGAATACTTATTTTCATTACTTTTTATTATTGATCAGCAAATTATAGTCTATGGTTGGAGAGATTTCTTATTCCTTCATAAACAACGATCCCTACAGCATTTGCAAGGTTTAAGCTTCTTATCTTTTCACTGAAAAGAGGTATTTTGTAAACCTTACTTTTTTCGTCATCGATAATACTCTGAGGCAGTCCAACTGACTCTTTTCCAAAGATTAAAAACATGTCTTCGGAAAAATTGATATCCCAAAAATTTTTATCTCCATGACTCGATAAATAGGCCATTTCCTTTTCCTTATTCAAGCTAAAAAAGGAATCAATATCATCATAAATTGTTGGTGAAAGATGTTTCCAATAGTCCAGACCTGCACGCTTTACTCTAGAATCATCTATTTCAAAACCAAATGGTTTTACCAAATGCAATTTAGATCCAGAAGCCAAAGAAAGGCGTCCGATATTCCCAGTGTTCATTGGGATCTCAGGCTCTATGAGAACAATATTAAACCCCATTTTCCATTTTTTCTATTTCTTCTTCCAATTTTAACTGGTATTCCTGATTGGAAGGATCGTCATAAAGATCTTTTGTTGCTTGTATGTATTCAGGGTGTTCCCGATTTGTAATTTCAAACCAGAAAAAGGTGGGAAGAAAATAAAAGACAATAGCGATTACACCATAAATTAGCATTCGCTTGTAAGCACCGATTTTCCATTCTTTACTTTCAGTTTTATTATTCAAGAGGAAATACATTCCCACCAATAAAAGGACGAGTCCCAAAAGTATCATTGTATCTCCACCAGGCCAAGCCGTAAACTTAAATAGCATCCCAATGATTAATATTACAATGGAAAATGAAGGGAAGGACTGATAAGGTTTCTTTAAATGTAGCTGAACCCTGTTTTTTACAAATTCCTGATAGGATTCATTATTTAGAATATTTGAGAATCCAAAAAAGTAGCTATTTGCCAGTAATCCGATTCCAATTAAGAAGACCCAATAACCCAATGAGATCAAGGATAGTTTAAGAATTAATCCTATTACAATAATGTAAATAAAGGCCGATTCGTTCTTTTTCATTATTTGGATTAACTGTAAAAAATATTCGAGCTAGTAAAGAAACATTATTATTTCGAGAATTTACTTTTCAAAAATTACGATTTGAATCTAAAATGTCATAAAAACTAGCTTTAATTCGTGTTTAATTACTCTTTGAGTGAGGTTGTTTTTATGGCAGCACTTGATAATCAAATGCTATTCTATCGTCATATCCTTTTGGAAAAGCATGGAATTTTCTTTCTGAGCGAATGAAAATATTAAAGGCAGTGTTTTTTGAAACTTGTCGAGGTTCTACTACCGTGGTTAAAACATTCCCAATATTCCACGCTTTGCTTTCCACGGTATACAATATGTCTTCTTCTAAAGGGTCGACAGCACTAACAACAAATTCAATCATATCGCCTACATGTACTGTCATTCCCGTTTTTACATGAGAGGGTTTTCCGGGAACCCAAATATTACCAAGGTTATCTCTAACCGATTCAATTCTAGGAAACCCTTCCCTATCGAGTTCTTGTAGAGAACGGTATACCGAGATCATATTTCGAATCTCTCCGCTGATACCCAAAATTAGGTGTTTCTGAAACGTAAGTAGTGGTCGGCGATGAATATCAGGATTCCTATATCGAGAGAGAATATTAAGATAGACCTCCATTAATTTATAATCACCGAAGGTATCAGTAAACTCACCTTCCCAATTGGCGAGTAATATTATTTTCAGGTCTTCGAGACTTGAATAATTAATTAGGTGCTCATCAGAGGTAGTTGCCTGATGACGCTCTTCATCTTCTTTTTGTAATTCTACCCAATCTTTTATGATTTCAGGTGAAATTTGACAATGATTGATCCATTCGTCTCCAAATTGCTTTTCAAGCGTTGCAGCCATAAAGTCACGGAGCGCATTTTCACAATCTCTAAGGGTTTGGTAAATTTCCATTCGGGTTATTTTGGCTCAACAAAATACATTTATTCGAATTAGTGAGGAAAGTAATTGTATTATTTTATTAAAATATTTATCTGATTTTTATAATATATTGGGATTCGTTTATTTAAAGTGAATTAATGCTAAATCATTCTGTTTTTTGGAGATATTTTATTGTGCCGGTTTTTTTGAGTCTTGTAATTCTTATAATCTCTTTAATTCCCATGGTTCAGTTGCCTGAAATTAAATTTATTGCAAGCGATAAATTGGGGCATTTAATTGCTTTTGGCCTTCTTATGTATAGCTATTTATGGGCTTTTGAAAAACAAACAAATTTTTATTCGAGAGTAAGTTTTTATATTATATTTTCTTTTCTTCTTACAGCTGGAATAGGTGGGGGAATTGAATTACTGCAGCATTATCTTCCGATTAATCGTTTTGGTGATTACTTTGATTTTTATTTCGATATTGCAGGGATCATCCTTGCGCTAATACTCTTTATTATGATTAAAAAAAGAATAATAATAAGTCTTGTACTCTTGTTATTAGTAAGTAACATCTCCTTTTCACAAGAAAAAGAAAGCTCTCAAGATTTTCAGAATACCTTGAATGCTGAGTACATGAATCCGGAAGAAAGCCCGCTTGATTCAGCAGATCTAATTCATTTCACTGGACTTGAATTTTTTCCTATCGAAAACAAATTTATTGTAATTGCTAAAATTGAAAGAGATCAGGCACTCACTTTTTTTGAAATGGAAACCACAACTGATCGACGTCCTGAATATCGAATTTGGGCACATGCTACCTTTACTATGGATGGTAAAAATTTTAAGTTAACCATATACCAGAATAAAAAACTGATGAATACACTGGAATATGGTGATTACCTCTTTTTGCCTTTTACCGACTTAAGCAATGATAAAACATCTTATTCAGGAGGTCGTTATATCGATCTTAGAATGACGGATAATGACGAAATTATTATAGATTTTAATAAGGCATACAACCCTTATTGCGCATACAGTGATAGATGGTCCTGTCCAATTGTGCCATCAGATAATAACCTTGATGTTGAAATAAATGCAGGCGTAAAGAAGTATCATTGATTGTTGGAAATACTATAATTGGACATATTATGTTCAATAATAGATAGGCTTGTCCTTGATTTATTCGACTAGGAATTATTATTTTGGCTTTAATTAAGTGTCATACCTTTTTAACCGATCTAGAATGACAAGTGTAGAAGAAATAAAAGAAGAGCTAGCGCGCGAATTAACTATTGCTTCATCTGAAATGGAAGTTAATATGATTCGTGCGGAGTATAATTATCGTATTAAAAAATTAGAAAATGAAGGACAAGAAGCTTATGAACTGGCTTATGTTGTTCCTAATCAAGAATCAGATGAAGATTGCGATTGCGGTAAGGACTAATGATTAACGCTTTTCTATTTCAATAAGAAGATCTTCCCATTCCTTTTTAGAGATGTCATTTTCTCCTTTAAAATAGTAAATAGCACCCCAAGAATGACTCACTTTTCGATAAGTGGTTTCAATTCCTTTTTTTACGATCTTTATTTGTTCTACATCTGCATTTCCTTCTTTAAAAGAGTCTTTATAGACCCCATCGTTTAAATATTCTTTCTGAACCTGTACCCTTGTGGTCGTTCGTTCAGGTTGTGGTTTCGGCTTCTCTACTGTAGTTGGTTTCTCCACTTCTTGAGGTAGAGCAACGACTTCGGTTTCTACGATTTCCTCTTCTTTAGAATTGTTCTCTTCGCTCTCCTGTGGTTTTTCAACTGCCGGCTCAGCTATTTCCGGAGTGACAACCAAAAGCACCTCCTCTTCAATGGGTTCCTGAATAGGCTCTTCTACGATTACTTCTTCTTTTTCTTCTTCCGGTAAACTCATAGCAATGTCGATATCTTCTAACATAACTTTCGGATAAACATTATCCGGTCTACGGTCGTGAGCTTCCTGATATTTACGCTGAGCATCTTTATAATTTCCTTTTTGGAATAGGAGTAAAGCCTCGTCCATTAGCTTTAAATATTCAGGATCTTTTTTTGCCGCTTTTTGCTCCTTTTTGGCAATTTTTATCTTTTGCTTTGCACTCATCGTTGACCATTCATCCTGACCATAAAATAGTATGCTGATAGCAAAAAATAATAGTGTTACAATTAGTTGTTTTCTCATCGAATTAAATTTCATCATCACTATTTACCATATGAGCCGCAATTGGAGGGAAGATATCATAAAAGACAACTTTTAATCGATCATTCCATGCTTGTTCCTCAACAGCTTCATGCATACAAGCCAACCATCGGTCTTTTGCCTTTGGTGTGATTCGGTGTGGCAAATGTCTTTTTCTCATCATTGGAGGGCCATATTGTTCGGTATAAGCCAATGGGCCTCCAAGAAACTGGCGTATAAATAAGAACTGTTTATTTTGGACTTCATTGCGTTCAGAATTCTCAAAAAGAGAAACTAATTCAGGATCTTCAAAGATCTTATCATAAAAAGTATTTAATAATTCCCTCAGGCCTTCATCCCCTATTTGTTCATAAAGTGTAATGCTCATTCTATGTAATTTCTATGCAAAATTATCCTATTTTTACTTTAAATCATTTAATAATGCAATGTATTGTAACATTGTTCGTTCCTAGCTTTGAAATTAAAAAACAATTGTGATGAAAGTTTTAAAATATATACTTCCGATCTTATTTCTAGTATTTGTTTCTTGTAATGAAGAAGAGTTAAAAGAAATTGAAAGATTAAATAGTGAGAATAAGGAATTGCAGGAGAGTGCTGCAGAAAAAGATTCCGTTATGGCTATTATGTTAGGGACTCTTCAAATAATAGAAGAGAATCTAACCGAAATTAGAGGACGTCAAAATACGATTGACCTTAGAACATCCAGTGGTGAGAAATCCGGATCCAGTAAAGAAAGAATTCTTGATGATATTGCCTATATAAATGGACTTTTAGCGGATAATCAGCAAAACCTAGAAGAGCTTCAAAAACAATTAAATAGAGCGAAAGCATCTTCACGTTCTAATAAGAAGAAATTGAATAAAGCGCTTGATCAGATTACTCAAATGGAGATGATAATCAATCAGTTAATAGAGCAAAATGAACAAAGAAACCTTGAGATAGATGCCTTGAAAGAAGAGTTGATCGCTATGAACTATGAGTTGGATAAAATCTCAATGGCTTATGCTAAAGGACTTCAAGTTAATGAGGAACAAAAAGAACAACTCAACACAGCCTATTATGCTATTGGTACTTTTAAAGAGCTTAAGAATGCTGATATTTTAACTCGAAAGGGGAGTTTTATCGGTTTAGGTGGAGCAAAAGCATTGGTAGAGGATTTTAATAAAGAACAGTTTATAGAAATAGATGTTAAGGAGGTGACTGAAATTTTAATTGGCAGTAAAAAGGCACAATTAGCAACAAGTCATTCAGATGAGTCCTATTCTTTTGAAGAAGTTGATGGAATGGTTACTAAACTATTGATTCTAGACTCTAAAGAATTTTGGGCTGTATCTAAATTTTGTGTGATCGTTAAATAGATTTTATTATGCATATTGAAAACCCTGCCAATAGGCGGGGTTTTTTGGTTATATGGCAAGATAAACTACAGAAAAACCAAATAGGGCTATAAGTCCTGTAATCATTAAAGCCCATCTGATCCAACCTTTAGGATAAAGCCCTTGTTTTCTTAATTGTAATGCAATGAGAAAGTTGAAGACAGCAATTAAATTTGCCGCCAGGAAACCAACACTTGTTGCAAAATCGATAAGCGTTTTAAGGTTATCTAACCAGAAATACAAAATAATCACTACTCCAATTCCTGAAATGAGAAGTACTATAGTTGAAATAGAAGTCTGAGTTTTGTCAGTCGTTTCATTTCTTAATATCTGAACCCCAGCCGAAATAACTCTGGGATAGGCATCAAAGCAGGTGAGTAATGTTGTAAACATGGTTGCAAAAGCTGCTAAAGCAATAATAGGATAAGACCAGGCACCAAATTGGTCTGTAAATAATTCTATTAATTGTCCAGCAAATAATACTGGACTAGAAGGGAATTGGCTACCGCTTCCGTACATAACCAAAGCTCCTAGGATCATAAATGTTAAAGCGAGAACCATTGTTCCCCAATAGCCAATTTTAAAATCAAATAAAGCGGCAGAATATTCGGGTGCTTTGCCATCTGCGAGAGACCATGTAGAATGCCAGGCACTAATTTCCATTGGGGCAGGCATCCAACCCACAAGAGCTATTAAAAAAGCGATATCAATAAGAGATTCCCAGTCAAAGCTATTGGTCATATATATTGACAGGTCTGGAGAACTTACTAAAGCGATGATAAGCGCGGTGATCGTTAAAACACTCAAACCTAAAACGATGTATTTAGTTAAGGAGGTAAGGAGTTTAAAATGACCAAAATAAATTACAATAATAGCCAGAGAGCTTAAAGTGATAACCCAAGCTATCATAGGGATATCAATAGGGATTAAAAGTGATGAGAGACCGGCAGTTACCAAGGTGATCGCGCTGAGGACGATAAGAAATGTTGAAATATTAATAAGTAGAAAAACGACTAATACAATTGGATGAAGGGATTTATAGCCTTTTAGGAGATTATTTTTTGTTTTTGAAGTATAGATCGGACTGATCTCAAAGAATGGATACTTTAAAAGATTGGCTAAAATTATTATTCCAGCCAGATAAAAACCATAATTAGCTCCTGCTCGTGTAGACTGAACAAGGTGCGAAACGCCTATTGCGGCACCGGCATATAGTAAACCAGGTCCAAGTTTGCTTATAAATGATCCCATAATATATAGGAATAAAAAATCCCGCCCCGAATAGTGTCGAGGCGGGATTAAATATTTTTAAGCGTAGGTGCCGTCTCTTTTTGCTTGCTTATTTCGTTTAACTTGATAAGTTAACCAATAGCCTAAGCCAATAAAACCAAGCACTATGACCGCATAATTAAAATTATTTCCAAGTAATGGAAGAATGTCGAAAGTTGCTTCTAAAGCATCTCCCGTTGCATATGTTAATTCTGTAAAAGTCATTTTTATTACGGTTGATTTGTATAGGGCAAATTAAATAATTATTGTTGAATATTGAAAAGTAATTGATATGTTAAATTTATTTTTAACCGGAAGGGGGAATGTTTTTTTTATTTTACCCTTGATCCTATTGGTTTTTATGCTAAAATCAATGATCACGCCGGAGTTGGTTTTGGATTCTCCTTCTTTCTTATTTACTAAGATAGATGCCGTTTTCTACGAATATAAGTACCTAAAACTTTTTTTAGGCTTCTTTTTTATTATTTCATTATCATTTTATATCAAATCGGTATTTAATGCCCATGATTACTATCAGATTGAAAGTGCTTTACCTTCTTTGTTATTTGTAATATTAATTGGAGCATGGTCGGGATTTCATTTTTTCTCCCCCCTTTATATTTCACTGCTATTTATTCTTTTGGGTCTCAACCAGATCTTGTTTGTTTATCATCAAAAAAATATAATAGCTGAAGTCTTTAATGCTGGTTTTTTTCTTGGACTAGCTGCAATTATTTATTACCCGGCAGTGCTGTTTATTCTTAGTTTTTGGTTGTTTATTTCTATGAATAGAGCATTTAATTTTCGGGAATACTTATTTCCTACCATGGGTTTGGCTCTCCCTTTTTTCTTTTTAGGTGTTTACTTTTTCTATTTTGATCTGCCCTATGATTTTATTTATATCTCAAACTTTGAAGAAGTACCATCTTTGATTAGCATAGCTAGTATTACGCAAAGAATATTTTTGGTTCTCAGTGGAATAGCGATAATTGTTGCCTTACCCTTTTTTATCAAACAAATCAGTAGGGCCAAGGTAAAAGCAAAGAATAATCGAAGAATGATCTTGATTTTGTTCTTAAATTCAATGCTTATCTATTATTTGAGTTTTGATTTTTTTCCAATTCATAACCGTGAATTACTTCTTGTAATTCCAATGGTTTTTATAATTCCTTTTTATTTTTACAATGTGAGCAGTCTATTTCAAAACCTATTATTTTATTTTTGGATCGTTGCTGCGCTACTTTTTGATTTTATACCAGTTTTGTGAAAATAATTTATTGCGTACGATTCTCTTTTTTGCCCCATCTTTTTCATTAATTTTACCACTTACTATTGCTTGTAAACATGAAATTTGGAGTAATTACTTTTCCTGGATCAAATTGCGATATGGATATGGTCTATACGCTGGAAACAAAATTGGGTCTTGAAGTAGAACAACTTTGGCATAAGGATAAAGATCTTAAAGGATGTGATTTTATTGTCGTCCCAGGTGGGTTTTCTTATGGAGATTACCTTCGTTCAGGTGCTATTGCACGATTTAGCCCGATAATGGAAAAAGTGCAGGAACATGCTGAAAAAGGAGGCTATGTTATGGGGATTTGTAATGGATTTCAAATACTGTGTGAGGCAGGCTTATTGCCAGGTGCCTTAATGCACAACGAAAGTCACAAGTTTATTTGCAAAAATGTGCCATTAAAAGCAGTTTCGAAAAAAGCAATGATCACAAAAAATTTAGACCAGAATAGAACTTATACAATTCCAATAGCGCATGGTGAAGGTAAATATTATGCTTCAGATGAGTTATTAAAGGAATTACAGGAAAATGATCAGATCTTGTTTCAATATTCTGAAGAAAACGGAGATGTAACTGAAGCATCAAATCCAAATGGTTCTTTATTGAATATTGCTGGAGTTTGTAATAAAGAAGGGAATGTTTTTGGTATGATGCCGCACCCTGAACGAGCTTCGGATGATGAGCTAAAGAATGAGGATGGTAAATTGATCCTCATGTCTGTACTTCAATCTGTAGAAGCATAAGCTATGTCTGACACTCCCCATATTATCGGAATTGCTGGGGGTAGCGCTTCGGGTAAAACTTCTTTTTTACGTGACTTAGAGAAATTGCTTCCTAAGGGCAGTGTTTCCATTCTTTCTCAGGATAATTATTATCACCCTAAGGAAATGCAGTTTGTGGATGAGAACGGAGAAATCAATTTTGATTTGCCTACCTCTATAAATCGCGAACGATTTTTCAAAGATCTTGAGGATCTTGCGAACGGGAAAAGTATAACAAAAACAGAATATACTTTTAACAAAAAGGATGCAGAACCAATGGAAATCGTTGTACAGCCTGCCCCTATCATTATAATGGAAGGCTTATTTATTTTCCATTTTGAAGAGATAAGAAATATGTTAGATCTTCGAGTTTTTCTCGATGTTCGTGAAGACATCAAACTGAAGAGAAGGATTAAAAGAGATTCACAAGAAAGAGGTTATCCGGAAGAGACGGTACGTTATCAATGGGATAATCATGTAATGCCTTCTTTCAAAGCCTATCTCAGGCCTTTCAGGGATGATGCAAATATCATTATTACCAATAATCACACCTTTGATAAAGGCTTAAAAGTATTAGCAGATCACTTAAGAGCACTTATTATCGATAAGTCTTACTTCTCGTAAAAGTGCATCTCTGTGATGTAATTCAATACCGGAGAGGTAAGTAAATAACGTGGGCTTTTTCCTTCTCTAATTTGCTTACGAATAAAACTGGATGATATATTCATCATAGGAACATCCTTTAAAAAATGAATATTTGTCTGTGAATAAAGGTCAAGATCCGAATCACCTTTGTTCTCTATGTCGTAAGTAGTATTCACACGAGGATATACCCAAACTTTATAATTTTCAAGGATGATCTTATAATTCTTCCAATTAGGGAAGGTGCGTAAATTGTCTTCTCCCATTATCAAAGAGAAATGATGATCAGGGTATTTTTCACTTAGATAAACGAGGGTGTCGATGGTATAACTCGGTTTGGCTAGGTTGAATTCTATATCAGACACGCGCAATTTGTCATTATCTGCAACCGCTTCCCTTACAATAGCTAAGCGATGATAATCAGCAAGCATTGAAGCCTTATTCTTTAAGGGGTTTTGTGGACTTACCACTAACCAAACTTCATCAACTTCTTTGAGTAAGGCTATATGATTGGCTATTGCCAAGTGGCCAACATGAATTGGATTAAAGGTGCCAAAGTATAAAGCAACTTGTTTTCCCCTTTTCATCTTATAGATTTAAATAGGTTTTTACTTTTTCGAAAGCGATAGTTTTTGCCTTTTCAAGGTCATCGTTAACAATAACAAGATCAAAATCTTTTTTGAATTTCATTTCTTCCTTTGCCTTCCCTAATCTTTTCCCTATGGTTTCTTCCGTTTCTGTTTTTCTCATTCTTAATCTCCTTTCCAACTCGTTAACAGAAGGAGCTTCAACGTAAATTGCCAGGGCATCAACACCAAAGTATTTTTTCAAATTTTGTCCGCCGATTACATCAACATCAAAAATTACATGTTTCCCATTTTCCCAGATCCGTTCTATTTCCGTTTTTAGCGTACCATAATAGTTTCCATCATATACTTCTTCCCATTCTAAGAAATCTTCTGTTGCGATTCTTTTTCTAAAAGTTTCTTTCGAAAGGAAGTAATAGTCTTTGCCTTCAATTTCGTTATGGCGTTTTTCACGACTACAGGCCGAAACACTGAAGGCCAAACCAAGATCTTGACCAAGAAGATGCTTAACTAAGGTAGTTTTTCCAGCGCCTGAAGGAGCTGAAAAGATGATGGCCTTTCCTTTGATCATTTAGAGTACGTTTAATACTTGTTCTTTAATTCTTTCCAGATGGTCTTTCATTAGGATTACGTAACGCTGTATTTCTGAGTGGTTTGCCTTTGATCCCATCGTATTTATCTCTCTTCCCATTTCCTGAGTGATAAAGCCGAGCTTTTTACCTTTAGCACCATCTTTATTGAGCTCATCAATAAAATACTTAATGTGCTGATTTAATCGAACAAACTCTTCATTAATATCTAATTTCTCAATATAATAAATAAGCTCTTGCTCGAAACGATCCGCATCAAATGTGATCTTATCCTTAAGATCGTCTATCGATTTTTTAATTCGGACTCTTACATTTTCAATTCGTTCAGGAGCTAATGCTTCAACTTTATTACAATTATTTTGGATCTCATTCGTATTATTCAATAGATCATCGTAAAGAGATCCTCCTTCTGTTTCTCGGAAGTTTTTAATTGCCACTATAGCTTCTTTACAAAGTTCGATCAACTCCTTTTTCTCATCATCTTTAAGAGAGCTCCGCTGAGTAACCAATACTTCAGGGAGTTTAATTAGCGCATTTAGCCAATCGGATTCATTGAGACCTGCTATTCTATTTCTTAAGGGTTCAATTTCTTCAGCATAAGCCTGAATAAGCTCTGTATTTATTTTAGATGATTTCTCTTCCCCAAGGTTTTCGTAAGATATTTGGCATTCGATCTTTCCTCTTTCTAATTCTTTTGCAAGAAGACTCCTGAAATCCATTTCCAATTCTCGAACCAAACTAGGTGCTTTAACATAAAGATCAAGTTGCTTTGAGTTAAGCGATCTCAATTCGATCACATATTTACGTGTTCCTATTTGTTTTTCGGCTTTTCCGTAGCCTGTCATTGAGTATGTTGCCATAATAATTTTATAGTGTTTGCAAAAGTACAAAGTATCTAGGATGATTAATACATATTGATTGTATTAATGAAAAAAGTAGGTAAATTATATTTATGATGGAGGATAGTAATAAAGGTGACAAATAGATATTCTGTAATACTTATTTATACTGAATAGGTCTTGAAATGCTAACAATTCTTTGGTTTTACTTCATTTAAAAAGCATTTAATTAAAAGGTTAATTCATTGAATGAAAAATACGTCTACCATAAAAAAAAGCCAGTTAATTACTACATTCTTAAATGTTTAAATAAAGCGATTATTATTTGACTTTCATCATAAAAACAGATTGGTTCTAAGGCTACCTTTAGAGCTTTATTTCTTTTTACTAAAGCTGAACAAGATGAAGTCAAAGACTCAATCCGTTTTCTTTTTTGCTGCTAATAAAAGTGAGGGCAGCGCAAGCATGGTCAATTTATTAGGTGGAAAAGGCGCTAACCTTTCGGAGATGTGTAACCTTGGTATTCCTGTGCCTCCGGGGTTTACCATCAGTACAGATGTGAGTACCTACTACTATAAACACAAAAATCAATATCCTAAAGATCTTGAAGCAGAAGTTTTAAAAAACCTTCAAAGGGTGGAGGATGAAATGGGTAAGACCTTTGGTGACCCGAAAGACCCCTTATTATTTTCAGTCCGTTCGGGTGCTCGCGTGTCCATGCCTGGAATGATGGATACTGTATTAAATCTCGGGCTTAACGAAAAAATAGTTGAAGGTCTCGCTGAGCTTACTAACAATCCCCGTTTTGCTTGGGATAGTTACAGAAGATTTGTTCAGATGTATGGCGATGTGGTATTAGGTTTAAAACCCATAAATAAAAATGATGTTGACCCCTTTGAAGAAATAATTGATAAAAGAAAGCATAATAGGCATATAGAACTAGACACTGAATTAGATGTTGAGGATTTAAAATTCCTAGTAAAAGAATTTAAAAGAGTCATAAAAGCTAGAACAGATAATGATTTTCCAGAAGATCCAATGGTGCAGCTTTGGGGAGCTATAGGAGCTGTTTTTGGAAGTTGGATGAATCAAAGAGCAAAAAAATACCGTGACATTAATGGTATTTCTCATGAATGGGGAACTGCTGTGAATGTACAAGCAATGGTTTATGGAAATATGGGCAATGATTCTGCTACAGGAGTTGCTTTTACACGAAATCCATCAACCGGAGAAAATAGATTTTTTGGTGAGTATTTGGTGAATGCTCAAGGTGAGGATGTGGTAGCTGGAGTACGCACACCACAGCCAATAAATAGGAATGGCAAGAAAAAACTTGACGATTATTCTCTGGAATCTTTAATGCAAAAACAATACAAGCAATTAAAAAACATCAGAAAGATATTAGAAGAGCATTATCGAGATATGCAGGATATTGAGTTTACAATAGAACGCGAGAATGTCTGGATGTTACAAACAAGAAGAGGGAAAAGAACTGTAGCAGCAGCCTTAAGAATTGCAGTAGAAATGCATGAAGAGGGCATGCTTACAAAAGAAGAGGCTTTGTTGAGAGTTGATCCTGAACAATTAGATTACTTATTACACCCAACTTTTGATCCTAATGCAACATTAAATGTTATTGCAACAGGCTTACCTGCTTCACCAGGTGCAGCTACCGGACGAGTCGTTTTTAATGCCGACGAAGCTGAAGAAAAAGCGGCTAATGGCAAAGATGTCATTTTGGTTAGGATAGAAACATCTCCGGAAGATATTGGTGGTATGAATGCGGCTAAAGGTATTCTTACTTCACGTGGTGGAATGACTTCTCACGCAGCTGTTGTGGCGCGAGGTATGGGTAAGTGTTGTGTTGCTGGATGTGAAGAAATATTTGTTGTTTATTCGGCTCGTCAGTTTGTTATTGGAGATAAATCAATAAATGAAGGAGATTGGATTAGCTTGAACGGGAGTACTGGAGAAGTGATCTTAGGAAAGGCTCCAACAATTGAGCCTGAAGTATCCGGTAATTTTAACAAACTATTGGAATGGGCTGATGCAATAAAAAGATTAGAAATAAGAACAAATGCAGACACTCCGGAAGATGCAAAGAAGGCGATTGAGTTTGGAGCCAAAGGGATAGGTCTTTGCCGAACTGAACATATGTTTTTTCAGGAAGATCGGCTTACAGCAATGCGTGAAATGATTATGGCAGATAATCCATTGTGGAGAAGATCTGCCTTAGCAAAGCTATTGCCAATGCAAACGGAAGATTTTATTGGTCTTTTTGAAGCGATGGACGGTTACCCTGTAACTATTAGAACATTGGATCCTCCTCTGCATGAGTTTTTACCGAGCCGCTTAGAATTGATGGTGAAATTGCTAGATCTAAAATTGAATTTAAAAGGCATCAATGATTTAAGCGAAATGGACAATGTTCTTAAAGAAATAAGAATAAATGAAGACTTATTGTCTAAAGCTGAAAGTTTAAATGAGTTTAATCCAATGTTGGGAAAAAGGGGTTGCCGACTGGGCATTATGTACCCTGAGCTTACTGAAATGCAAGCTAAGGCAATTTTTGAAGCTGCTTGTAGGTGTAAGCACAATGGAATTGCTGTGCGTCCAGAAATTATGGTGCCACTCATAACGAGCAAAGAAGAGTTGGTTCATCAAAAGGAAATCATTGATAGGGTAGCAAGAGATACCATGGATAAACATGGTATAGAATTAGACTATATGGTGGGAACGATGATTGAATTGCCACGTGCAGCACTTATGGCGGGAGATATCGCCCAGGTTGCCGATTTCTTTAGCTTTGGCACCAATGATCTTACGCAAACTACATTGGGATTGTCAAGGGATGATGCTGGAAAATTTCTTCCATTTTATATAGAGAAAGGGATCTATAAAAATGAACCTTTTCAGAAATTAGATCAGGATGGTGTAGGTCGTTTAGTAAAAATTGCTGTAAACGAGGGAAGGGAAGCGAAGGAGAATATTAAACTAGGAATTTGTGGCGAACATGGGGGTGAACCAAGTTCAATAGAGTTTTTTCATAAAATTGGACTAGAATATGTGAGCTGTTCTCCATATCGTGTTCCTATTGCTAGGCTAGCAGCAGCACAAGCAGTGTTAAAGGAGAGAGCAGAAAATCAAAAGAAAGTCAATCCTAAAAAAGACGCGCTAATTAAGGTGTGATCTTATCACTAATAAATTTCGAACTTGAAGTATGAGGTGATTATTCTAATGTTACGCCAAGGTAAAATGTGAATAATAATCTTACATATCGATATTATTTATATTCACGAAAGGTTCAGGAATATTCTTGGGGTCTTCCTCAATAATTTGTAAAATATCTCGTGTGATTCCTCTGGCAATATTGGAGATAGGTACATCGTTTGGTGAACCTTCAAATGGGTTTTCGCCGGCTAAGCCTATTCGTAACATGGTATTAAAAACCCATATTACAATCGCTGTAAAAGGAATGTTGAGCCAAATGAAATATTGACCTATAAATGGGTTCGTTGTCCCAATTTCTAATCCCATTCGAGCAAAAGCAGGAATTATTGCCATCGGTAATAAAAACACAAAAATATGAACAAAATGATATCCAATACTTCCATATTGCTTAGGGTATGGGAAGTTTTTAATTCGTTCTGACTTTCCCTGGAGCGCAGTTAATTCTTGAAGCATTTTCTGTAAATCTAACAATGTGAAATCCCAAAATTTCTTTTCGTCTGTTAGCTTTCTCAGGTGTTTTGACTGCAGACTAATAATAGCATTGGGTTTATTGTCTTTTGACATCACATATTCAAACTCCTTGTTTGAAAGATAGGGACCCATTTCCTCCTCGAGAGAAGTTTCATATTCGGGTACATTATATTTGAAAGTCTCTTTTGTATGTATTGATGTGTATGTTGCCTCCCACTGTTTTTTTGTTCGCATAGCGTAGCGCAAAGCGGTTAGCCAAGCAATATGCCTATTTGTAATTGTTTTTATTTCACCAGATTCATCTTTTATTGCTTCAACACGGTGCATATAAAAACTGTCTTTAACGGTAATAATAAAAGACCTGGATGTATTGACAATCCCTCCCCATATTTTTCTTGCTTCCCAAATTCTATCGTAAGCTGCGTTATTTTGAAAACCTATCATAAATGCTACTGCCGTTCCTATAAGTCCAACCGGAGTTAAAGGAACCTGGAGCCATTTAATATTCAGGAATTCATATAGTACAGTAAAAAGTGTTGCAAGAATCACAAAGAAAATAATTTCTTTTTTTGTCCAAATCAAAACACTCTTAAATGGATACCTTCTTTGTTTATACATGCTCTTTTTTCTTTAAAAATAGAAGAAACTTATAGACCGATCGTATTTACCTATCAAATTTTATAAAATCATTGATTATGAATTCATTTATTAGCACCTAAAAAACAGCCCCATAACATTACTGTTATAGGGGCTATTAATATTATATAATGAAGAATCCTTAGCTCCGAGCATTGTCTTTTGCAATGCAAAAAAGAAGGACTTCCAACTTTTTATAAAGTTCCTCTTCGTTCTTGCTCAGCCTCGATTGATTCAAACAAAGCTTGGAAATTTCCTTTTCCAAATGAAGTGGCACCTTTTCGCTGGATGATCTCAAAGAATAAAGTGGGTCTGTCTTCTAAGGGTTTTGTAAAGATCTGAAGTAAATATCCTTCATCATCTCTATCTACCATTATTCCTAACTTTTTTAATGCAAGAAGATCCTCATCAATATCACCTACACGATCAAGAATAGTATCGTAATAGGTTCCGGGAACATACAAGAATTCAACTCCTCGCTTGGTCATTTCACCTACTGTTTCAATAATATTATTCGTGGCAACTGCAATATGCTGACAGCCTGGGCCATTATAAAAATCGATATACTCTTCAATTTGCGATTTCTTTTTCCCTTCTGCAGGCTCATTGATCGGAAACTTAATTCTACCGTTTCCATTGGTCATCACCTTACTCATCAATGCAGTGAAATCCGTAGAAATATCTTTATCATCAAAAGTGATAAGATTAGCAAATCCCATTACTTTATTATAGAAATCTGCCCAGACATTCATCTCATTCCAACCAACATTCCCAACCATATGGTCAATGTAACGAAGTCCGGTAACAGGAGGATTGTATATTGATTCCCATTTTTCAAAGCCAGGCATAAATACACCATTGTAGTTTTTTCGCTCTACAAAAATATGAACAGTATCACCATAAGTATGAATTCCAGACCTTACAACCTCTCCATTTTCATCGCTTTCTACTCGTGGTTCCATATAGGATTTTGCTCCACGTTTAGTTGTTTCTTCCCATGCTGAACGTGCATCCTCAACCCATAAAGCGATCACTTTCACACCATCACCATGCTTGGTTAAATGCTCCTCGATCTCCTTATTTCCGGGTAAAGGAGTTGTTAATACCAATCGGATCTTATCCTGAACAATTACATAAGAAACCCGATCTTTTAAACCTGTTTCTAAGCCTGCATAAGCATAGGATTGAAAGCCCAATGCCGTTTTATAAAAATGGGCAGCTTGCTTAGCATTTCCTACATAAAATTCTACATAATCTGTACCTAATAGAGGTAGGAAGTCTTCAGCTTCATCGAATATTTTCTCTAATCCGTAACTAACATCTTTGATATTCCTTAAATCGCTCATAGTTATTTTTTTATTCAATCCAGGATTTATAATAATCCTTGATTTCAATGTTCATAGCTTCCTTGGTAATTTTTATAGGATTAAAAGGATCGATCATAACGGCTAATTCTTCAGTCGATTTTTTACCAATCGATCTTTCTGTAGCGCCTGGATGAGGTCCGTGAGGCATTCCTCCTGGATGAAGGGTAATTTGCCCTTGTTTAATGTTATTCCTACTCATAAAATCACCATCAACATAATATAATATCTCTTCCGAATCTACATTGGAATGATGGTAAGGTGCAGGAATCGCATCTGGATGATAGTCATATAATCGTGGAACAAAAGAACAAACTACAAATCCAGCTGCTTCAAAATGTTGATGAATTGGCGGTGGTAAGTGAATTCGCCCCGTTATCGGTTCAAAATCATGTATCGACATCGCATAAGGAAAATTATATCCATCCCAACCCACAACATCAAAAGGATGATAGGCATAATAATAGGTATGCATCATTCCTTGTTTTTTAGTTTTGACCTTAAATTCGCCTTTATCAGTAAAGGTCTCAAGATCTTGAGGTAATTTATAATCACGTTCGCAAAATGGAGAATGTTCTAATAACTGACCAAAATTATTTCGGTATCGATCAGGAGTTAAAATTGGACTAAACGATTCGATATAAAGTAATTTATTATCCTCTGTGTCAAAATCTATTTGATATACTGTCGCCCTAGGAATGATCAAATAATCACCATATTCAAAAGGGATCTTACCATACATTGTTAACAATGTTCCACTTCCTTTATGAATAAAGATCATCTCATCCGCATCACCATTTTTATAGAAGTAGTCCTTTGAAAAACTTCTTGGAGCCGCTAATCCAATATGAAGGTCATTATTTGCGAGCAGGGTTTTTCTACTTTCAAGGTAGTCGTCTTCGGCTTTTATTTCATAGCCTTTAAGACTTATGGGTTTCATATTGTGTTCAACAGCGATCTCAGGCGCAACTGAGTAGGGCTCATCATAGCGAATAATATTTGTTGGTGGGTGCAAATGGTAGATCAAAGATGACATACCGGCAAATCCAGCCGTTCCAAATAATTCTTCAGCATATAAGTCACCATTTTCCTGACGAAATACGGTATGTCTTTTTTTAGGAATGGATCCTAACTTATGATAAATAGGCATGTTTTAATTTTTTAAAATTCTGTGTATGTATCTGAGATTATCAAAGATACGGATTAACAGTTACGATTGTTGTATGGTTTTCAAAAATTGATTGATTTATGCAGAAAAAAAATGATCTAGGTCATGGGTTTTGTGATAGTATATAATAATGTTCACCACAGATTACTCAGATTCACCAGATTTAGTAGGGTTCACATGCTTGTTGTTTAATCTGTGAACATCTGTGCTATCCGTGGTAAAACAATACAAGATTTACTTTAAAGTACATTACCAAATCTATAGATACTAATTAAGTGGATATCTAGTTGTGAATTTTCATCATGGATTTCACGAAATAAAGTAATTTCCATTTTTAAATATTTCAACATGCCCGAAAACGATAAAAAACTCTTTTTACTTGATGCTTTTGCACTGATATATCGATCCTATTTTGCCTTTAGTCGTAATCCCCGCCTAACATCCAAAGGGCAAAATACCTCTGCAGTATACGGATTTGTAAATACGCTGATCGATCTGATAAATAAGGAAAAACCAACCCACATTGGAGTCGTATTTGATGCACCCGGACCTACATTCCGTGTTGATGATTATGCGGAATACAAAGCACATAGAGAAGAAATGCCGGAAGGAATTCGTTGGGCGATCCCTTATATAAAGGATATAATCGAGGCTTTTAATATTCCAATTCTCATCAAACCGGGTTTTGAGGCCGATGATATAATTGGTACGGTTGCAAAACAAGCAGAGAAAGAAGGATATACCACTTATATGATGACTCCAGATAAGGATTTCGGACAATTGGTAAGTGATAATATTTTTATGTATAAACCAGCGCGGTCAGGAAAACCCCATGAAATATGGGGAGTTGATGAGATAAAAGAAAAATTTGAAGTTGAAGATCCTATACAAGTGATTGATATTCTTGGATTATGGGGGGATGCGGTTGATAATATTCCTGGAATACCTGGAATAGGTGAGAAAACAGCTAAAAAATTGATTAAACAATATGGAAGTGTTGAAGGATTAATTGCTCATAGTCATGAATTAAAAGGGAAGCAAAAGGAGAATGTAATTGAATTTGCAGATCAAGGTTTATTATCTAAAAAATTAGCGACGATAGTTCTTGATGTACCAGTAGATTTTAAAGCTGATGAGTTACTTATTGAAGAACCAAATAAAGAAAAACTTATAGAGTTATTTAAAGAGCTTGAATTCAGAACAACTCTGAAGCGTCTTTTTAATATTGAGGAAGAGAAAAAAGGAGAGCAATTGGGTTTATTTGGATCGGTTGAAATGGAGGAAGTAGTTGATGATCTTAAAACGATCTCCGATGTAAAACATGATTATCGTCTTGTCGATGATGATGATAAGTTAAGCGAGTTAGAAAAGGCGCTTTCCAATGCAGAATCTTTTTGTTTTGATACTGAAACTACGGGGTTAGATCCTTTAAGTGATGAGGTGATAGGACTTGCTTTTTCAACCGGAAAAGGAAAAAGTTGGTATGTGACAATAAAACCGGAGAATAAGGAGGGTATATTTAAGCGACTCAAGGTCTTTTTAGAGGATAAGGAAAAGATGAAAATCGCACAAAACCTAAAATTTGATCGATCGATGCTATTAAAATATGACATCGATGTTCAAGCTCCTTATTTCGACACCATGGTCGCTCATTATTTGATCTCACCGGAAATGAATCACGGCATGGATTTTTTATCCGAGAAATACCTTAATTATAAGCCTATTTCTATCGAGGGACTAATCGGAAAAAAGGGAAGGAATCAATTGACGATGGATCAGTTAGAGCCAGAGCAAGTTCTTGATTATGCTGCAGAAGACGCTGATGTTACTTACCAGTTATATGAGATATTTAA
>JAUVAY010000031.1 GCA_030591505.1 Flavobacteriales bacterium
AGAAGTCTAATTTAACTACAACAAAAACAAACATATGTTTGATCTCAGTAAAAAGATCTTGAGCAAAGTGAGTTTTGACAAACAATTATTTACAAAAGAATTAAAAAAAGCTATTGGTTTTGTAAAGCCAAGTGAAAGAACATTGCTCAAAATTTGGTGCTTAAGCTCCTTCGGACATCTTTATCAACAAGAAATTTTAGATGCCTTTCAACATGTATTAAATTAAAACTTTAACCATTCCGTGAAATATCGGAATGGTTAAAATAAACTTCCCTGATCACGTTTTGGTTCAACACCATGATGAGCTAAAGCCTTTTCTGTAACCTGCCTACCCCTTGGCGTTCGCATAAGATAACCTTCTTGTATCAAAAAGGGCTCATACACTTCCTCCAGGGTTCCTGCTTCTTCACTTACTGCGGTAGCTAAGGTATTTAATCCAACCGGGCCTCCTTTGAATTTCTCGATAAGGGTACTTAGAATCCGATTATCCATCTCATCAAGTCCACGTTTATCAACATTAAGTGATGTTAATCCATACTCTGTAATAGCCATATCAATGGTCCCATTCCCTTTGATCTGAGCAAAATCTCTAACTCTACGTAATAGTGCATTACAAATTCTAGGGGTTCCTCTACTTCTTGATGCTATTTCATAAGATGATTCTTCTGAAATAGGAATATCAAGTATCTGCGCAGATCTCTCAACTATTATTGTCAGCGTTTTAGCATCGTAATAATTTAACCTTGATGTAATTCCAAAGCGAGCTCGTAAAGGTGCTGTTAAAAGACCTGAACGTGTCGTTGCACCGATCAGCGTGAATGGATTAAGATCTATTTGTACGGTTCGCGCATTAGGTCCTGTATCGATAACCAAGTCGATGGTAAAATCTTCCATAGCCGAATACAAATACTCTTCTACCACCGGACTTAAACGATGGATCTCATCAATAAAGAGTACATCATTGGCTTCCAAATTGGTTAGTAAACCAGCCAGGTCACCCGGCTTATCAAGTACCGGTCCCGAAGTGATCTTAATATTTACACCCAATTCATTAGCAATGATATTTGCTAAGGTTGTTTTACCTAACCCTGGAGGTCCATGAAATAATACATGGTCCAGTGCTTCCGCTCTTTTCAATGCAGCTTGAACAAATACTTCAAGGTTATCAAGAATCTTCCTTTGTCCGGTAAAGTCATCAAAGGAACGGGGTCGTAAAACCCTTTCCATATCCTTATCACTTTGATTTTTCTCGTTATGAAAATCGAATCCCTCTTCCATGAAATAAAAAAACAAAAAAAGCCTGAATAATCAGGCTTTCAATAAATTTTAATATAAAGCACTTATCAACTTAGCCAGAAGCTTAATGCTCTTCCTCGTCAGGTCCAAGTGGAACTGTTTGTGGTACAAAATCTTCTTCAAACCCCGGTTTACTATAATCATAAGGCCATCTCTTAACCTCAGGAATAGCACCTGGCCAATTACCATGAATATGTTCAACCGGCGTTGTCCATTCTAAGGTATTTGATTTCCAAGGGTTTTGCACAGCCTTTTGCCCGTACATAGCAGAGTAGAAGAAATTATAAAGTAAGATTAGCTGAGCCAATCCACCTAATATTGCAAAGATGGTCACAAATTGATTTAGATCTACCATGTTTTCAAACATAGGGTAATCTGAATAGCTATAATATCGTCTTGGTGCTCCGGCAAGTCCGAGGAAATGCATTGGAAAAAATACACCATAACCACTTATGATCGTAAGCCAAAAGTGAACATAACCCAATTTTGTATTCATCATTCTTCCAAATAATTTTGGAAACCAATGGTAAACACCAGCGAACATTCCGAAAATGGCAGACATTCCCATTACAATATGAAAGTGCCCAACAACAAAGTAAGTATCATGAACAGTGATATCTAAAGCTGAATCGGCTAGGATAATTCCTGTTAAACCACCCGAAACAAAAGTTGAAACCAATCCGATAGAGAACAACATTGCAGGAGTAAATACGATATTTCCTCTCCAAAGTGTTGTCAAATAGTTAAATGCTTTTACAGCCGATGGAATGGCTATCAACAGCGTTGTAAATACGAATACGGAGCCCAGAAATGGACTCATTCCCGATACAAACATATGATGTCCCCATACTATAAAGGAAAGGAATCCAATAGCACAAATCGAACCGATCATTGCACGATAGCCAAAAATAGGTTTCCTTGAACTTGTTGAGATCACTTCAGAAGTGATACCAAGAGCAGGAATTAATACGATATATACTTCCGGGTGCCCAAGGAACCAGAAAAGGTGTTCATATAAAATAGGTGACCCTCCTGTTGCTTCAAGTACTTCACCGGCAATGATAATATCTGAGAGGTAAAAAGCCGTTCCCATTGTTCTATCCATGATAAGCAGAACAACAGCTGATAATAACACAGGGAAAGATAATACTCCGATAATTGCTGTCACTAAAAATGCCCAAATTGTTAAAGGAAGTCGGGTCATCTTCATTCCTTTAGTCCGTAAGTTTAAGATAGTAACGATGTAATTCAAACTTCCTAATAGGGAAGAAATCACAAATAAAGCCATACTGATCAACCACCATGTCATACCTGCACCTGAACCTGGCATTGCCTGAGGCAGTGCAGAGAGCGGTGGGTAGATTGTCCATCCTCCTGAAGCTGCTCCACCTTCTAGAAACAAAGAAAGTAACATTATAATTGAACTAACGAAGAAGAACCAATAGGATAACATATTAAGGAATCCAGAAGCCATATCACGTGCACCTATCTGAAGTGGAATCAATAAATTACTAAAAGTTCCCGATAACCCACCTGTAAGAACAAAGAACACCATGATCGTTCCATGAATAGTAACCAAAGACATGTACATATTTTTATCCAGTACTCCATTTGGTGCCCATTTATCTCCTAAAAGAGTATTTAATAAGGCAAAACTCTCTCCATCCCAACCAAGTTGTAATCGGAACATAATGGAAAGCATCATTCCAACCACACCCATAATCACGGCAGTAATTAAAAACTGACGAGCGATCATTTTGTGATCCATGCTAAAAATATACTTCGAAACGAAGGTCTCATGGTGCTCGTGGTGAGCGTGAGCGTGTGCTTCTGCTACGTTACTCATAGTCAATCTATTTTATAATTCGGCTATTTTATTCTCTTTACTATTCTCTGTATTACCTGACTCAGCAATAAATACTTTTTGTTCACTCATCCACTGGTCGTATTCAGCTTGCGATTCAACGATCACATCCATTTGCATATTATAATGAGCAGATCCACAAATTTTATTACATAATAATATGTAATTGAAATCAGGGTCATCCATTTTTATACGCATTTCCTCAGTTGTTATGGTAGGCTTCATTACAAAGCGAGTGATCTCACCTGGAACAGCATTCATCTGCATTCTGAAATGTGGCATGAACGCACTGTGAATAACATCCTGCGATCGAATAAAGAATTCAACTTCTTTACCAATCGGTAAATGCATTTCTCCTTTTACCAACTGATCATCTAAGCCGGCATTTAAGTTCCTCTTCGTATTATTAAAATCCATTATTCGTGCAACGAAACGCTCATAAACTGCTATTTTATCTTCTACTTCTTCCCTTTTGTGATCCGGCATTACGTTTGCCAGTGAAGCTTGTAGTTTTGCAATATCAGCAGCATACTCATCCAGTTTTTCATTGATCGTTTGCTTGGTCATGATTCCCAAAGGATTGCTTCCCGATACTAATAAGTAATTGGCATTACCCATTTCATTATCACTACCTGTATAACGAGCGGTCCAATCGAATTGTTTAGCATATAATTCAATCCTGAGTGGATTTTCATCCTCCGTTTTTTGAATTTTATTCCATGTTATTAATCCAAAAATGATAATTCCTGCAAGTGTAACTGAAGGAACGATGGTCCAAATGAATTCCAGCTTATTATCATGTGTAAAATAATATGCTTTCGTTCCTTTTCTGCGATAGTATTTAAATGGAAAGTAAAAGAGTAATACGTGTACTCCGAAGAATACCGTCAATAGTATAAACCAATTGACAGCAAATAGCTGATCAATATCTTTTCCATGTTCAGATGCAGCTTCTGGTAGCATATATGGACCCCAAACGACCATTTGCCAAATAACAAATCCAAAATAAACAAACATTGAGGATAGCATTAAAAATGCATTAACCTTATTTGAGGTATCAGAAATATCTTCTTCTCTTTTACCTCTAAGATTATTCGAAAGTTGATGAATTCGACTCAATTGCGCTATCGCAATTACAGCCATGGCAATGATGAGTACCACAAAAATACTGGTCATAGTATATGTTTCTAAGTTTTGCTTAAACTATTCTCTTCTATTCAATACTCCAACTATACGAGGTTCGTTACGCCTCATTGGAACAATGAATTATATCTGGTGATGGATACTTTCATCTTTATATGGGTGATGTACAGGAACCAATGGGGCTTTCGCCAAGGCTCTGAACACAACAAAGATGAACAATCCAACAAATCCAAGTAAAGTACCAAAATGAACCCAGCTTAAGTGGCCATGGTCATAAAGTACACCAGGATTAACCAATAAATATGCATCAAGCCAGTGTCCGAATAAAATTACAAAGGACATCACAGCTAAATATTTTTTATTACGCTTACTGTCTCTCGACATCAAGATCAACATTGGGGTAACAAAATTGATCGCGAATGTAAAGAAGAATAAGAATTGATAATTTTCAATACGGTTAACAAAATAGGTAACTTCTTCTGGAATATCGGCATACCAGATAAGCATAAATTGCGAGAACCATAAGTAACTCCAAAGGAAACTTAGTGCAAACATCCATTTACCTAAATCTTGTAAGTGACTTTTATTTACTTCAGGCATGTATCCTTTACTCTTTAAGTATAGGATAATAAGCATGGTTGTGGTAATTGCAGATAACCACATTCCACTAAACACATACCATCCAAACAATGTAGAATACCAGTGTGTATCGATAGACATGATCCAATCCCAAGAAAGGGTAGAAGAAAACACAGCAAAGAGAATAAGGAATATAGCTGATTGCTTATAATTTTTTATGTGAATTTTTGTTCCACCTTCAGCATCTTCCTTAAGAGAACGCTTGCGGTACAAACGAGCAAATATGTAGAATACACCTACATAAACAATTGATCGAACCCAAAAGAAAGGAATATTCAAATACGCTTCTTTATTCGCTATGATCTCATCGTAAGCAGGACTGCCTTTAATAAATACTTCAGGATCCATCCAATGATAGATATGATGCAAGCCAAATGTTCCGGCTAAAAAGACAATAAACAAAATGATCGAAGAAGGCAATAGAAATTGAATTATCGCTTCTAACACTCGTTTGATCAATACTGTCCATGCTGCCTCTGTAGCATAGGATAAGACCATAAAAAACAAAGCTCCAACTGCAATAGAAAAGAAAAAGAAACTATTGAATAAAAGATTTGCCCAGAACATGTTATGATGATCTGAATGATCTGTAAAATAATTTATAGCCAATGAAACGATACCAATTGCTATCAGTATCAGGCTAAACGATTTTGCTTTTGATGAAAAGGTAAATTCCATTCTGGGATATATTTATAGCTACTCTTTTAATTTCTATTCTTCAACGGATGCTTCGTTTGAAACATCAGCTACCATTTTTCCTCCGTTTTGCAGGTATTTCACATATTGAATTACCGTCCATCGGTCTTTTTTACTCAATTGCGAAGCATGTGATCCCATCATTCCTTTTCCATAAGTAATGGTGTGAAACATTTTGCCTTCGGGAAGATTCTTTAAGTTATTACCGTCATATGCAGGTGGTGGCGGGTATTCAGAATTACTAGGAACTCCTCCGTCACCTTGACCGCTTTTACCGTGACAATGTAAACAGAAGTTACCATAGATCACTTTTCCTTCCTCCACTGTTTCTTCAGTCATTGGAATAGGACTTGTAACTTCCAATCCTGCACGCTCATAGTCTTCAAAAGAATCCGCATAAGGATAAGGATAATTATACATCTCATTCGCTTCATCACTGGTAAATACAATCGTACCGGCTACGGGTACTCTAACACTACTCACGCTAGGATTCTCATAGTCTACATATACTTCTATGGAAGGGGAACGATACATATCCGGCATATACTCAATACCTGGACTATTTGGATCTCCTTCACCACATGAAATGCCCATAAGAGCGAGTGAAGCTAATCCGATATTTCTATATAGTTTACTCAATTTCATTGTGTCTTCCGGATTAAATGTCTTTTTGATTTAATTCAACCAATCCTGATGCATTTAGCATTCCTTCAACTTCATCCGAAGAAAACTGTGTGTTCTCAGAAAGAAGGATCTTCATACTGAAATGATCATCAGTAGTACGAGGGTCAGGATTTGTTGCCGGCATACCGGGAAGTGTTTTATTTCTTATTAAATAAGTTAAACTCATTCCGTGTGCTGCAAGCAAAACAGTAAATTCAAAAGTAATTGGAATAAATGCCAAAACATTTTGCATTAATGTTTTATTTGGCTTACCACCAATATTCATTGGCCAGTCAACGATCATAAAATAACGCATCCCAACTAGAGCCAATATAAGTCCGGTAGCTCCGAAAATAAAAGCAACAATTGCCAATCTCGTTTTCTTTACTCCAATTATAGGATCTATTCCGTGAATAGGGAATGGAGAGAAAACATCGTTTACCCTTATTCCTTTTGCCACCAATTCCGATGCTGCATCTTTCAAGATGTCATCATCATCATACAGTGCGTAAAATACCTTATCTGCCATATTCAATTTCTTTATCAGGTATTACTTATTCTTAACATATTTTTCTCCACTCACCTTCAATATTGATTTTAACTCATTTAAAGCCAATACTGGGAAATAACGGGCAAACAGAAGGAATAAAAACATAAATATTCCAATCGTTCCTATAAAAACTCCTATATCAACCCAAGTTGGATAAAACATTGACCAACTTGAAGGTAAATAATCACGGTGAACTGAAGTTACGATAATTACAAATCGTTCGAACCACATTCCTATGTTTACTACAATTGCGAGTATGAAGGTCCACAGGAAACTTCTTCTTATTTTCTTAAACCAAAATAACTGAGGCGTAACAACATTTGCGGTCATCATAATGGTATAAGCCCACCAATATTTACCTGTTGCTCTGTTAAGGAAAGCATAAGATTCATACTCTACTCCAGAATACCAAGAGATAAATAGCTCAGTAATATATGCTACACCCACAATAGACCCTGTAACGATAATTACAATATTCATGTACTCTACATGCTTTACTGTAATATAAGATTCGAGGTTCATCGTCTTCCTCATGATCAGAAGAAGTGTTTGCACCATAGCGAATCCGGAAAACACCGCTCCAGACACAAAATAAGGAGGGAAGATAGTGGTATGCCAACCCGGTATAATCGAAGTAGCAAAATCAAATGATACAATTGAATGAACCGAGAACACTAATGGTGTTGCTAAACCTGCTAAAACGAGGGATACTTCTTCAAATCGATTCCAATTTTTTGCTCTACCTGACCAACCAAAGCTAAGAATTCCATAGGCCTTCTTCATTACTGGGCTCTTCACCTTATCTCGAATGGTAGCGAAATCAGGAATTAATCCAATGTACCAGAAGATAAGTGAAACGGAGAAATAAGTTGATATTGCAAATACATCCCATAATAAAGGGGAATTAAAATTCACCCATAACGATCCAAACTCATTAGGAATAGGGAATACAAAATAAGCTAACCAAATTCTTCCCATGTGAATTCCAGGGAAAGTAGCGGCCATAACAACAGCGAAAATTGTCATCGCTTCTGCAGAACGGTTGATTGCCATTCTCCAACGTTGTCTGAACAACAATAAAACCGCGGAAATAAGTGTTCCTGCATGACCAATTCCAACCCACCAAACAAAGTTAGTGATATCCCAAGCCCAACCAATAGTTTTATTCAATCCCCAAACCCCTATACCGGTGCCAATGAGATATAAAATATTACCAACTCCCCATATAGCAATTATTGCTGAAATAGTTAGTAAAATATACCAGCCTTTTGGGGCTTTGTTTTCGATAGGACTAACTACATCATGGGTGATGTCTCCGTAAGACTTTTCACCTAGTATCAGTGGCTCTCGTATGTCTGCTAAATTGTGCATCCTAAAGGATTATTTAAGCGTTATTGTCAATATTTTTATTTCTAACCTTGGTCTGATAGTAAACATTTGGCTGTGTACCAACTTCTTCAAGTGCCAGGTAAGCCAAGTCACTTTCTGCTTCTTTACGAACAAGTGAATTTACATCATTCAAATCTCCGAAACTGATAGCATGTGTTGGACAAGCGTCAGCACAAGCTGTTTGAATAGCTCCATCCTGAACAGGTTCACCAGCTTTTTTAGCGTCCAGTTTTCCTTCCTGAATTCTTTGTACACACATTGAGCATTTTTCCATTACTCCACGTGATCGAACAACAACATCAGGATTTAATACCATTCTTGCAACACTATCTTGTGCAGGGTTGACTTCACTAAATTTATCGTAAGCATTATAATTGAACCAATTGAAACGACGAACTTTGTAAGGACAGTTATTTGCGCAATATCGTGTCCCGATACATCTGTTATAAGTCATTTGATTAAGCCCTTCAGAACTATGCGTAGTTGCTGCAACCGGACAAACAGTTTCGCAACCAGCGTGATTACAATGCTGACACATCATTGGCATGTGCACTGTCTGTGGGTTATTCGATGGAACTTCCATCAAACGGTACATTTCTACCTTACCCAATCCATCTTCTTCTGCTATATCCTTTGTCATTTCAGAAGAGAAATAACGGTCAATACGTAACCAGTGCATATCTCTTGCTCTTCTTACCTCATCTTTCCCAACAACCGGAACGTTGTTTTCAGAATGACAAGCAGTAACACAAGAAGAACAACCAATACAGGTTGAAAGATCAATACTCATTCCCCACCTATGACCAACTCCTTCTACAGGATGTTCAGCCCATAGATCAACTTCTTTAACCGGTTTTTGAACCATTTTGCCATTCTCATGAACAGCTAAAGTATGCATAGGGTTAAATACGTCTCTATCGGATGTTTTATAAATATTCAATGTTGTTTCTCTCATCACTGAATCTCTATCCATTATCGTATGATGCGTTTGTGTTAACGCAATCGGATAGTGATTTCCAGTCAATGATAATTCAGCACTATATTGACGATAAGAGAATGTATTTCCAAGCCCTACTATTGGGTAAGCATTTGCTCCAACCGGAAGTGGATTTCCATCAACTATTACATGTTGACCATCCTCACCCGTTTGGTATGCAGCTTTACCTATCTTTTCTCCATTTCCTCCACGTCCATATCCTAATGCAACACCAACCGTTCCTGATTTCTGACCCGGAACTGCCACAACGGGCAATGTTAATTCAATACCATTAACGGATAAAGTTGCCAATGATGCAGGATCTTGTTCTCCCAGATAAACACTCGCACCCATTTCATTCGCATCTGCTAAAGAAACAGTAAGGTAATTATCCCATGTTACTTTTGTAACAGGGTCTGGTAATTCTTGTAACCATGGATTATTAGCAGATTGGCCATTTCCAATACCTGTCTTTTGGTATAATACTACTTGCCAGTTACCTGCCGAAGAGGAAACATTTTTAATTGAAGCAGCAACACCATTAAGCGCTTCAGGATTGAACACCATTTCAGTTGCAGCTTGTGCACCTGAATGATAAACTCCACGTAAAAGTGCTTTATTCCAAATATCAGTAAACAAACCTTCTTCTTCAGGAATGTAATAATCCCAGGTTTCTCTTATATAGTCATAAAATGAAAGGTCATTACCTCCCCATTTTAGAATAGATTCTTGTGCTTGACGCGTATTATAAAGAGGAGATATTGCTGGTTGAGCCAGTGCATATTCTCCACTCATTGGAGATAGGTCATTCCAGGCTTCTAAATAATGATTATCAGGAAGATTGTACAAAGTACGTGATCCCGTTTCATCAGCATATAGTCCGAAATAAACACTCGTTTTTACTTTTTCAAGACCCGTGTTAAAATCAGTTGCATTTGGCAAAGAATAAGAAGGGTTGGCACCGTACACTATTAGTACGTCAACATCCCCTGCATTCATTTCACTAACTAACGTTTCAACTTCCTTGTCATTTCCTTTAAACAGATTGATCGGGTTATCCAAATCAATTGTCTTTCCATAATTTCCAAGAAGAACATTGGTCTTATTAACTACCAGTTGAATTGATTCATCATTAGAACCTGAAATAACAAGTGATTCTCCTTTATTATTTAAAAGATCGCTAACCGCACCTTCAACCAGTTCATCTACTGATGAAGTATCAACATTAATTTTTTCAGCACCAATTGCGCTAGCTATTTTATTATGGATAGCAACTGCTATCAGTCCTTCATCAGATGGTTTTATCGCTGATCTGTAATCAGCATTTGAACCCGTCATCGACATCACCGTTTCAAATTGATGATGACGTGCCATCCACTCTCCATTCGGGTTTCTTACTTCCCCATACTGAACTGCATAGCCAGTAGACATCAACCAATTTCCTAAGAAATCGGCCGCAATACTAACAATGCTTTTTGCTTTATTAAAATAATAAGATGGAATAGTATTCTTTCCAAAACTCTTCTCATTTGCAGCGCTAATTCCGTAATAAGAAACAGCATCATAACTAATGTGCGACGCCGTATCTCTGTCTTCACCGTTAATGCTTTTCATTAATCCATCAATAGCAAGCATTGTGGTTGGAGACGCAACTGTATTTGAAAGCAACCTAACTTTCTTACCATTTGCTTTTGCGGATGCAATAGCGGTCATAATATCACTATCAGCCTGATCCCAAGAAATCTCTTCACCGCCTTTACTAGGATGTGTTAATCTTTCAGAATCATAAAGAGAAAGAACAGATGCGTTAATACGCGCGTTAACTCCTCCTTTAAATAGGCCGTATTTTGAATTTCCTTTAATATGGATTGGTCTACCTTCTCGTGTTTTTACCAATACACTGGCAAAATCTTGTCCATCATAATAAGATGAAGCATACCAGGTTGCCATTCCGGGATTTACATCTTCTGGTTTATGAAGATAAGGAATAGCTTTAATAACTGGTGTTTCACAGGCAGCCAATGAGGCAGCTGCAACACTAAAACCTAAATATTTTAGGAAATCTCTTCTTCCAGTTGTAGAACTTCCCAATCGATCATCAGATAAAAAGTCTTCAGTAGGAATCTCCTCATTGAATTCTTTACTCTGTCGCTCCAAAAACTCGGGTGTTTGATGAAGATCTTCTACTCCGGCCCAATATTTTTTTGTCGTTCCCATAGGGTTACTTAAAATTATTCTTTGTTTAGTAATGACATTTAGAACATTCAAAACCACCCAATTCTCTTACGGTGATCTTTCCATCTTCAAGGTATCCTTTTAGTTCCTCTTCGCCATGTTCAAGTAAACGATTGTGAACCTCATCATAATAAGCACTGCTGTTAATATCAATTTCCATGGTATTATGACACTCTAAACACCAAGCCATTGTTAATTTTGCGTTTTGCTTACCTACTGTCTCTTTTGTCATGTCACCATGACATTCAGTACAATCTACATCTCCAACTACATAATGTTGTTGATGTGAAAAATACACATGATCAGGTAAATTATGAACCTTCACCCATTCAATAGGTGTAGTCTCTCCGGTATAGGCACTTCCATCCCATCCGAGAGCATCATATATTTTTTGAATTTCTTCCGTTCCGGTAAGCGGACCCTCAGATACAGCATTATGACAATTCATACATACATTTGCTGATGGGATCATCGCGGTTCTACTTTGCAAGGCGCCTGAATGGCAATACACACATTCTATCTCTAGTTTACCAGCATGCACTTCATGAGAATACTCAATTGGTTGTACTGGTTTATATCCTTCATATACACCAATAGCTAAAGCCTCATCCCATACTTTTATGAAAAGTGCTATCACTATAAATAAGGTGATAAAAAAGGTAAGTACTTTGTTATTAGAAAGCCAGTTGCCAATGGAATCTCCAACAGGAATCGCTGATTCTAAGTCCTCTCCTTTTTCTATTCGAATCGCATTTTGAAGCACATTAACTACACTTCTTAATACAAGGATAGCAGTGATAAGCAATACAGAAAGCACAGCTAGCCAAAGCCAAGAATCGTCTTGTTTAACATAAGTGATTTTGCCACCTTGTTCAACTTTAGGTGCAGGAGGAGCATAAGCATCAGCATAAGCAAACACCGCCATGATCTCCTCATCATTTAACGACTGAGGAGTCATCATTCCGCCCTTAGGCGACCACTCATCGTACAATTTTTTTACTTGTTGATCTCCAGTTTCTAATGCTTTCTGAGGGTTTTTAACCCACAACATTAGCATCTCTTCATTACCTTCCCATCTTTCTAATGCTCCTTTTAATGCAGGTCCAACCAGGTCTTTATCCGGTTTATGACAAGCAGCACAGTTTGCTTTAAAAAGTTTTGCCCCATCGGGTTGCGCAAAACTAGCGTTAACTGTAAAAAACAAGGTAATTGTGAATAAGAAAAAGAAAGGCTTATTTATTAGCCTAATAGTATTCATTCTCATGTTAAATCGAATTCCACAAAATTGGTTTAATAGCTCGCAAATTTATAAGAAACTACTATATAAATCTGATAATAGTCATATATTTGTCATGACTCAACTAATTTATAATGATTCTAAATAAGGGTATATCTATCTGTATTTCCACTAGTTAAGTGCATATTATTATCGATTCCCAATAATTCTTATAAAAATGAAGTTCTAGAATCATTATGATATTAAAAATGGTAAAATAAATGTTTAGAATATCTTTGTCAAAATTTATACAATGCGATTGATTTTAATATTAGTAGGCGTATTTATTATTTCCGGTGTATCCGCACAAGATGATTGGCGATTATATAGCACAGAAGACAGTGCTGATCAGCAAAATTTTAAGACGGATTCGGTGTATCATATCCCTGATGGAAATGTTGTAGTATTCTCCGATCAGCGAATTGACACATTGCTTGCTTATGTAAATGATAATCCTCCACTAATAAATGGATACAGAATTCAAATCTTTTTTGGAGGCCGTTCTTCGGCCGAAAATAAAAAGGCTGAGTTTTTAAGAAGGTATAGTGAATGGCCTATTTATATTGTCTGGCAGCAGCCTGATTTCAAAGTTCAGGTTGGGGATTTTATAAGTAAGATTCAAGCAGAGAAAGTACAACATGAAATCATTTCAGCCTACCCAAATGCTTATCCGATTTACACGAAAATCAAGTTTTCGGAATAGTTTATATACTGGATTAGTATACTAGTAAGTACAATCAAAGGAATTAAAATAGCGTAACGACTAGAGTGTTTGCTTAACCTCTCTTTCTTCGAAAGATTCTACAATATCACCTACTTTAATATCATTATACTTATCGATATTCAGACCACATTCATAACCGTGAGTAACTTCTTTCACGTCGTCCTTAAATCGTTTCAATGACCCTAAGTTTCCTGTATAGGTTACAATACCATCTCGAATTACACGAATTTTGTTCTTCCTGATGATCTTACCATCCACTACAATACAACCTGCAATAGTACCAACTCGGGAAATATAGAAAGTATCTCGAATTTCAGCAGAACCAATGATCTTTTCTTCTACGGCAGCGGATAACATCCCTTCCATCGCATCTTTAACATCATCAATTGCAGCATAGATAACCGAGTACAATTTGATTTGTATCTCTTCTGAATCAGCAATATTTCGAGCTGCAACTGAAGGTCTAACCTGGAACCCAATAATAATTGCATTGGAAGCACTTGCTAACATCACATCAGACTCGGATATTTGTCCTACACCTTTATGAATAATATTAACCTGCACTTTTTCAGTCGAAAGTTTCAATAAGGAATCTGATAGTGCTTCGATTGAACCACCAACATCTCCTTTCACAATAATATTTAACTCATTAAATTCTCCAACAGCAATTCGTCTTCCAATTTCATCGAGGGTAATATGTTTTTGTGTTCTAATGCCTTGCTCACGAATCAATTGCTCTCGTTTGTTTGCAATTTCTCGTGCTTCAGGTTCACTAGACATAACATTAAATCTATCTCCTGCATTCGGAGCACCATTTAATCCAAGAATTGAAACAGGGATTGACGGTCCGGCAACTTTGATATCAGTTCCCCTCTCATTATACATGGCTTTCACTTTTCCAGAAAATGAGCCTGCAAGTAAGGCATCTCCAACATTAAGCGTTCCTGATTCAACCAAAATAGTTGTAACGTAACCTCGACCTTTATCTAATTGCGATTCTATTACTGTTCCCAATGCACGCTTGTCAGGATTTGCTTTTAACTCAAGCAATTCTGATTCGAGCAGAACTTTTTCCATTAGGTCATCAATACCCTCACCCGTTTTTGCAGAAATCTCCTGACTTTGGAACTTACCACCCCAATCTTCAACCAGAATATTAAGGTTTGCCAGTTCTTGTTTCAATCGCTCAACATTTGCATCTGGACGGTCAATCTTATTAAAGGCAAATACCATCGGTACATTGGCAGCCTGAGCGTGATTGATTGCTTCCTTAGTCTGCGGCATAACATTGTCATCCGCGGCAATAATAATAATTGCAATATCAGTTACCTGAGCACCACGAGCACGCATTGCGGTAAACGCTTCGTGACCAGGAGTATCTAAAAAGGTTATGTTTTTATCTCCAACCTTAACATTATAGGCTCCGATATGCTGGGTAATACCCCCTGCTTCTCCTGCTATAACATTTTCTTTACGGATATAATCCAACAACGACGTTTTACCGTGATCAACATGACCCATAACAGTAACAATAGGCGCTCTTGGTAAAAGATCTTTTTCATCATCTTCTTCCAACTCAATGGTCTCTGTTACCTCAGCAGTTGTAAACTCAACTTTATAGCCAAACTCTTCAGCAATAATGATCATTGTTTCCGCATCAAGACGTTGATTGATCGAGGCGAAAATACCAAGTGACATTAGTGCCGCAATAATATCTGTTGGTGTTTTCTCCATAAGAGAAGCCAAATCAGATACGGTAACAAACTCTGTTACCTTTAAAATATTCTTTTCTGCGTGCGCAATTTCAGCCTCTATCTGTACTTCCTCGTCTCTTTCTTGTCGTTTTCGTCGACGTAATTTTGCACCTTTATTTTTAGACTTAGCAGATAATCGTGCTAATGTATCTTTGATCTCCTTTTGTATTTGTTCTTCGGTAAGCTCCGGTTTTCTGATAGCCGGTTTTTTTCTCTTTCCGTGGGGAACAGTCTTCTTCGCTACCTTATCAACATCTACTTTAGGTTTTAGAATTCTTTTTCTTTTCGGTTTCTTACCAAATTTCTTGTCGCGAGAACTCGCTGCAGGTTTCGGTTTTTCAGGCAATACGATCTTTCCAAGAACAGTAGGGCCGCTTAGTTTAGCCGCTCTAGCTTTGATTATTTCCGGCTCTTTTCTTTTCGGAGCTTCCTCTTTTTTTGCCTCTACGGGTTTTGCCTGACTCTTTTTCTCTTCCTTAACTTCTTCTTTCTTTTCAGCAACTTTCTCTTCTACAAGAGGTTTTTCAACCTTTTCTTCCTTCTTCTCTTCCTTCTTCTCTTCCTTCTTCTCTTCCTTGATAACCTCAGGCTCTACTTTTGGAGCAGGTTTTTCCTCCGCTTTCTTTTTTGCTTCTCTTTTGGGTGTTTGTTTTTCGAGATCAATTTTCCCAACTACAGTTGGACCGGCTTTTTTAGCTACTGGTTCAACTGCTTTTATTTCTTCTTTTGCTTCTTCCGTTTTTTTCTTTTCTACTTCAACAGCAGCTTTTGCCTCTTCAACAGATGCTTCTAGTTCTTTCTGAGCTTCAGCCTCTTTGGCCGTCTCTCTTGTAGTAACTGTATCAATAGCCAACGATTTTCTATCCTTTCGAACAGTACCAATACGGCTGGATTTATCCTTCAGCTCCTTGTCAGAAGAGAACTCATTCATGATCATCTCATGCCAATCGGGCAATATTTTTGTATTAGGATTAAAGTCTTCTTCAATTCCTTTATCATGCAAAAACTCGATGATCCGTTCTACGGAAATATTCGCTTTTGTTGCTAATTGTTTAAGTCTAACTGTTTTGACTCTTGACATATATTACTCTTCTAAACCCGTTTACAAATATTATCTAAACTCCTGCAAAATAACAATTATTCCAATTCCTCTTTGATAATTTTCTTAATCTCTTTAACTGTTTCTTCCTCCAAGTCTGTTCTTTTCACTAATTCGGCCTCATCGAGGTCCAGTACTGAACGTGCAGTATCTAAGCCAATCGATTTCAATTCATCAATGATCCAGCTATCGATTTCATCAGCAAATTCTTCCAGATCTACATCATCAGAAAACTGTTCTGAATCTCTGTATACATCTATTTCATAACCTGTTAATTTGCTGGCTAGTTTAATGTTAAATCCACCTTTACCAATAGCAAGTGATACTTGATCTGGCTTTAAGAACACATCCGCTCTCTTATCTTCTTCATTAATTGTGATAGAAGTGATCTTAGCCGGACTTAATGAACGTTGAATAAATAACTGATTATTATCGGTAAAATTAATAACATCAATATTCTCATTCTTTAATTCTCTTACTATAGAATGAATTCTTGAACCTTTCATTCCAACACAAGCTCCCACTGGATCGATTCGATCATCATACGATTCCACTGCAACTTTTGCACGTTCACCTGGCTCCCTAACAATCTTTTTAATCGTTATCAACCCATCAAATACTTCTGGTACTTCTTGCTCGAAAAGACGCTCAAGAAACTCACCAACAGTTCGGGAAAGAATAATAACAGGACTATTTGAACGCATTTCCACTTTTGCTACCACCGCTCTAACCGCATCACCTTTCTTAAAGTAATCATACTTTATTTGCTCTTGCTTAGGTAATAGCAATTCATTTCCCTCATCATCCAATACAAGGATCTCCTTTTTCCAAACCTGATAAACCTCACCAGTAATAATATGACCTAGTTGCTCTTTATATTTTTGATAAATATTATCCTTTTCCAGTTCCATAATTCTGGAAACCAGGTTTTGTCTTAACGACAAGATATTTCTTCTCCCAAAGTGCTCAAAGGTAATAGCCTCCGAAACCTCTTCCCCAATTTCAAAATCAGGCTCTATTTTTACCGCTTCATTATAAGCGATCTCTCTATTCTCATCTTCAACCTCTCCATTATCAACGATAAGTCGGTTTCTCCATATCTCAAGGTCACCCTTATCAACATTAATAATGATATCGAAATTTTCGTCTGTCTCGTGCTTCTTAATGATCATGTTTCTAAAAACATCTTCAAGAATACGCATCATTGTAAGCCTATCAATATTCTTAAATTCCTTAAACTCCGAGAACGATTCTATTAAATTAACGGTATTCATTTTTCTTTATTTAAATCCTATTATCACTTTCGTTTCTTTTATATCTGCATAGTCAAAAGTATGAACTTTCTCTACCCAGTGTTTTGCTTTCCTTCCTTCTATTCTTTCTTTTTTCTTCGTGGTAACACTAATACCCTTATCATCCGCAGTCGTAAGTAAACCTTCTATTCTCTCCCCTTCCATGTTGGTCACTTTTACTTCACGTCCAACATTTTTCAGGTATTGACGGTGATGTTTAAACGCTTGATCCAGCCCTGCTGAAGAAACCTCCAAAGAGAAATCTTCTACTTCGCGATCCAGATTATGCTCAACATTTCTACTAACCGACATGCAATCGCTTATAGATATAGGTATATCCGCATCTATCAATAGTTTAATGTCATTGCCGGTACTAACCTTTAGTTCAACAATAAAACCATCAAAGGTAGCTAGTCGCTCTTCAGCAAGTTCTCGTATTAATTTTTCTTTAATCATATTCTACAAAAAAGAGGGGCATTAACCCCCCTTTTTAAATAAATTGTTCCAAAAAGATGGCGCAAAGATACGTCATTTATTTTAATTTTCAACACCTTCATTTCTGAGGTATTTTCGATTGCCTACTAACTGTATAGCGGAGTTAAAAGTTATAAAACAAACCAAAATTAATCCGGTGGGCCATTCTGTTTTTTTGGAGGGTTTCTTCAGTAGTAGACGAATTAAAATTTCCCATATAGGTATTCTGTTTATTCCCAATGTTATACTCAACACCTACTGTAAAATCCTCGAAGGGATCTACCATAATGTTGATCAAGCCATAAAAGAAATCCAAATTTATACTCCCGTCACTTACATGAAAGTCACCTCCCAGTACATAAAACTCACTAATCCCCTCGGCTACAAACCCGGTAAGACCAACTACAATATTCGCGTGAACTATATTAGAAAGCCAGTGTTCATACGAGATCCATCCGCCAAAAGCAGGGATGGCATTCATATTTCCAAATCCATCGGGTGCTGCATCGTATTCAGCCCCGTCAAAAGAAACGATATAAGAAGCGATTCCTTTCCCTGCTACAAACTGAAACTGAATTGGGTTTCCCTTTAATTGGTTTGTTTTAATAATTCCGGATAGCGCTCCTCCAAATGCAGTAACATATCCGTTTTCGCCGCTTTGGTTATAATGAAGAAAACGCAAGATGCTAGCTAAACGAATATGCCCGAAATCACCCGATTTTTTAATCGTGAAAATAGATTCCGGCGTAGGGTTCCCACTAGCGGCCATAAATGTAGAGTCAAGATCATCAATAAAAGAGATCTGTGCTTGCGTTTGCTCAAAACCCAACTCAAACTTCCATCTCGCATCGGTTTCTTTATAAAATATTAATCCGGGGTTTCGTCTCCAAATACCTGAAGAGGGTCCGTCCCAGTCGAATACGTTGGGCCAAATCTCCTTATCACCAAAAAAACTCCAATCTTGTCCAAATTGGAAAAAGCGATAATTCACATAAGCCATCCTCAATCTAAAATGGTTATTCCCTCCCCAAAAATCACCTTCGAAATAACCAATCGCTCTATGTCCACCTACTTCCTTTGCACCAAATAAGCGAACTTGCGATTGATGCATGTCCATCCATAAGTTCGGTGTGTCGTCATCTCCCCAAACATCAACATTATTTAAATTAAACGTTTCGTTTCCTTGAATACCTCCTGAAATATCATAGACACCATTCAGTTTCATTTTAAAATATAGATAGCTTTCCCAAGAGGGTCTGTCATTTAAAGAATCCTTAGACTGAACACTCAATTGCTGAGCTATACTAACAAAAGTACATGATAGAATAAATAGTGTTGTAACAATAGCATTCTTCATACTCCAAGAGAAGTTTAAAAGCAAGTTACATTTTATAGTTTATTTTTTTGGGGGCGGAAGGCTCTTTTTATTCTTACCCTCACTATATTCAACTTTAAGGATCTCCTTACCGTAATCGTCGTATTTTATATAGGTCCCATGTTTCAGGCCATCCTTATATTGAACTTTCTCAATGATATTGTTTCTGTTATTGTATTGTGTTGATGTTCCATGAAGTCTACCCATTTTAAAGTATTGAACCCTCCATAGGCCTCCATTAGCAAAGTAATACACCCATTTTCCATCTAATTTTCCATCAACAAATGCCCCTTCACTTTCTATTTGACTATATGAATTATAGCTTCTCCAAATCCCTGTTTTCTCTCCTTTGCTATAGTACCCTTCTTCCCGTAAGCTTCCTTTTTCATCGTAATACTTCCAGGACCCTTCTTTAAGATCGCCTTCCCAATTACCCGAATACTTGAGTGTTCCATTCGGAAACCAACCCTTCCACTCTCCATTTAACATCCCTTTATCAAAGGATCCAACATCGCTTTCTTTTCCATTCTTAAACCAAGATGTCCAAACTCCCTGTTCTTTACCATTAAGAAATTCACCTTCTTGCGCATTAATTCCTTCTTCAGAATAATAGGTCCATACACCGGTTTTCTCTCCGCTCTTAAACTCTCCTTTTTTCCATTGTTTCCCAGAGCGATAATAGTAATTCCATATTCCTTCTTTTCTCCCGGTAATGAATTCACCTTCATAATAAAGTTCTCCATTAGGATGATAATATTTCCATGGTCCATTTGGAAGATCATTATCAAAACTACCATCCATATCAGTGCCCCCTTCTAAAAAGTACCATATCCAAGGACCAATTTTCTTACCCATATCATAGATACCTATGGTTTTCTCCTTCCCGGTCTCAAAATAAGATGCAAAAGATCCGTTAAGGCTATCTGAGGAGTAGGTAGCTAACATTGATGGCTGGCCGTTGATATGCCAATACTTCCACGTTCCTTGTTTATAATCCCCATTAAAAAAACCAACCACTGCAGTATCTCCTTGTGGGTATAATTCATAAAAATTACCAGCAATTTTCCCATTTACATAGCCATAAACTGCTCTTTCATTCCCACTTGGATAGTATTCGATCATTCGCCCTTCACCGTTCTCGATCAACACATCCCCTTTATTATCTTTAAAAAACAGGACATACTTAGTCCCAGACGAATCATACTTCTCCTTCAGGTATACTTCATTATTTCTACCATGATAATTCCATTCACCTAATTTCTCACCCTTATAAAAACTTCCTTGAGATATTGGTAAACCATCTCGATACCAAGTTGTCATCAATGAATCCTGAACATCCATTTTAAAATATCCTTCTTCGCTTTTCTGACCATTATCGTAATAACGGGTAACCCTTCCGTCTAACTTTCCTCTTACATAAGATGCTTCTTCTTTCAACTGCCCATTTGGATACCAATAATTCCAATCTCCATTTTCAAACCCTCTATCATATACCCCTTCACTCCTTTTTTGTTTTTGTTCTTTATCCCAGAAATCAACAAAATTTTGCACCTGAGCATAAAGAGCTGCCGTTGGAATAAAAAGAATACTTACGAAAATGAGTTGTATGGCCTTACTAATCATAATTTAGAATTGAGGAGTTGGTTCGAATTTAATAAACGCTGCATTGTAGGATTTGTTTTTAAGGTCCTGAATAACTGAATGTGTAACATGTGGTGTGTATCGCTTCCTAAAAGCGATATCCAATTATTTTCCGCCATTTTTTCGGCTGTCTTCATGATCTCTTGTCCATAATTACCGCTTATTGAGCCTAAATTAACCTGAAATAAAACCCCTTTGTCATGAAGTCTCTCCAATTTATCCATGGATCTATGCCAATAGGCGTATCGTTCGGGGTGAGCTAATACTGGGGTATAGCCATTCAATTGCAGGTCAAAAATAACCTGATCAAGCTGTTTTGGTTCTTCAAAAAAAGACAATTCGAAGAGGACCATATTTTTACCAAATGTCAGTAGATCCTTCTTTTCAACAAGGGATATAAAGTGCTCATCCAGGTAATACTCAGCAGCAGCATCCACTATCATATTGATCTTATGCAGCTTTAGTGCCTCTCGCAATCTTTTTAATCCTGATAGAATAATCTCCTTATCGTTCCTATAATGATCTGCCATTACATGAGGTGTAGTAATGAGCTTTTTATATCCCAGGGACTGTAAGCCAAGGATAAGTCCTATACTTTCGTCCAAGGACTTTGCGCCATCATCAATACCCGGAATAAGATGAGAGTGGACATCTGTTTTTAATGCACTAAAATCTTCTAAGTCAGCAAGAGTTTTGCTCTTCTTTTTGAATATACTGCTTAGAAATCTCATATTAAAGACTCAGGTATTCGAATTTTTTAACCTTCCCTCGATAAATTCCTTTTACATCAACAACAATTCCATTAGGGGACAACCACTTTGAAAAATCATCATCAGTAAAGTTTGAATAGTCATGGTGATTTACGGCAACTACAACGGCATCGTAAACACCTTTTGCTTCGTTTATTAGATGAAATCCATAATTTTCAAACACCTCATCAGAATCAGCATGCGGATCCATCACCTCAACATGAACAGCAAAAGACTCCATCTCCTTAATCAGATCTACCACTTTCGAATTTCGAATATCCGATACATTCTCCTTAAAAGTTGCTCCCAGAACAAGAACCCTCGCCTCCATAACATTAACCCCTGCTGCAATAATTTTTTTAACCGTTTGTTTACCAAGATAAAAACCCATAGAGTCGTTCACATAACGACCAGAATTAATGATTTTCGCATGATAACCCACCTGCTTTGCTTTATGAGTGAGGTAATAGGGGTCGACACCAATACAATGTCCTCCGACAAGTCCTGGGAAAAATTTAAGAAAATTCCACTTCGTTCCGGCTGCTTCAAGCACTTCGTATGTATTGATTCCCAGTCTACCAAATATGATAGAAAGTTCATTTATCAATGCAATATTAACGTCACGTTGAGTGTTCTCAATAATCTTCGCTGCTTCCGCTACTTTTATAGATGCCGCTCTATGCACCCCTGCTGTGACAACCATTTCATAAAGTTCGGCTATCTCCTCTGAGGATTCATTATCACATCCCGAAACGACTTTAATAACCGTTTGTAAAGTATGTGTTTTATCTCCCGGATTAATTCTCTCTGGAGAGTAACCGACTTTAAAATCTTTTACAAACTCTAATCCTGATTCCTTTTCTAATACAGGAACACAATCGTCTTCTGTACAACCGGGGTAAACCGTTGATTCAAAAATCACATAGTCCCCTTTCTTCAGTACTTTCCCAACATTTGCAGTTGCACCTAAAAGCGGTTTAAGGTCTGGTAACTTCGCTTCATCAATAGGCGTAGGAACGGCAATAATAAACACATTTGCCTCACTCAGATCATTCGGATCTGCTGTAAAAGAAATATCACATCCTTCGAATGCTTCCCCTCCCAATTCACGACTAGGGTCTTCATTATTGTTAAGTAATTTAACTCTGTTAATGTTGATGTCAAAGCCAATTACGCTTGCTTTTCTTGCAAACTCCAATGCGATTGGAAGGCCTACATAACCTAAACCAATTACGGCAATTTTTGCCTCTTTATTTTTTACCTTACTTATCATTATTGTCTCTTACTTGATAAATTCTTTCTATAATATCCACCACTTTCATCCCTTCGAGGGCATTTGTAGTGGCACTCGTACGATGTTTAAGTGTATCGATCACATTTTCTATAATAAAATGATGATTGGCAGCACTCCCTTTATAATGTCCATAATCATTTGCAGGACTTGCTTCTGGAAGTTCAGGCATTTCATATCCTTCAACATGACAATACTCCACTTCATTCATGTATTGTCCACCGACCTTAACACTTCCTTTCGATCCAATGATCGTCATGGAAGATTCCATGTTCTTATTCCAGATCGCAGTAGAATAATTGATGCTGCCGATCCCTCCGTTTACAAATTTGAAATTGATAACACCGGAATCTTCAAAATCTGTTAGGTCTTTATGAGTGAAGTCGGCAAACTTTCCGCTTATATCGTGTATATCACCAAAAAGCCAATACATAATATCAATAAAGTGCGAAAATTGCGTGAATAATGTCCCTCCATCAAGGTCATTACTCCCCTTCCAAGAATCCTTTTTATAATATCGCTCATCGCGATTCCAATACATGTTATTCTGAACCATTAGAATATCTCCCAAACGTTCTTCATCTATCATTTCCTTTAGCCAAACCGAAGGGGGAGAATAACGGTTTTGCATTACGGCAAAAACTTGTTTCGACATTTGTAATGCTTTGAAAATAACCTGTTCCAAAGAAGCTTTGGTCAATCCCAAAGGCTTTTCACATACAACGTGATGGGATGCGTTTAGAGCAAGGATAGACTGCTCGGCATGCAAACCGTTTGGAGTACAAATTGAAATCACATCAACATCTGCAACAGCCGGTAATAACTCTTCAATAGAAGAATAAAAAGGGACATCATACTTCTCTATTCCCAACTCCGCTTTATCTTTTATATCACATAGTGCGATCAATTCAGCTTCTTCGTTACGTGAGATCATCTCCGCATGCCTTTTCCCGATATGGCCACAACCTACAACTGCAAATTTTATTTTCGACTTCATCTAAGCTAGCTTCGTTACATTATTATCAATCAACTGATACTTTTCATTGCTTTCCGGACAAATCGCTATTCCGTTTTCATCAAAATTTAAACGATGTCCAAATTCACTCATCCACCCAATATGACGTGCAGGGTTACCTACAACCAATTCATAAGGTAACACCTCTTTTGTTACTACGGCACCTGCGCCAATAAAAGCAAATTTACCAATCTCATTACCACATACGATCGTAGCGTTAGCACCAATACTAACCCCTTTTCTTACGATGGTTTTTGCGTATTGATCTTTTCTGATAATGGCACTGCGAGGGTTCGTAATATTGGTAAATACCATTGAAGGTCCTAGAAAAACTTCCTCTTCGCAGGTAACTCCGGTATAGATAGAAACATTGTTTTGCACTTTACAGCGATCACCTAAAATCACATCAGGAGATATGACAACATTCTGTCCAATATTGCAATCCATTCCAATTGTTGCTCCGGGCATAATATGACTGAAATGCCAGATCTTGCTGCCAGTTCCAATATGACAACCTTTATCAATTACTGCACTTTCGTGGGCAAAATAGCTCATAATTAATTTCTTCCTACACTTTCGTAATGAAATCCTAATCCTTTTAACGTAAGAGGATCATAAAGATTTCGTCCATCGAAAATGATCTTTTCATTTAACTTCTCTTCAATAATAGCAAAATCAGGAGAACGGAATAATGACCATTCGGTAGCTATAAGTAATGCATCCGCTCCTTCAAGCGTTTCATAAACAGAACTGGCATATTCTATCTTATTACCATAGCGTTCTTTCACATTATTCATCGCTTCAGGATCAAACACTTTTACAGTAGCTCCTGCTTCCAATAAGGCATTGATCATATATAATGCAGGGGCCTCTCTGATATCATCGGTATCTGGTTTAAAAGCTAATCCCCAAATAGCAAATCGTTTGCCTTTAAGATCGTTATTGTAATACTTTTTCAGTTTTTCGATCAGGCTTAATTTCTGCTTTTGATTTACATCCATTACAGAATCCAGTATCCTAAATTCATATCCTTCTTGTTTTCCACTAAGAGCCAAGGCCTGAACATCCTTTGGAAAACAAGAACCACCATAACCAATTCCTGGAAAAAGAAATCGTTTTCCTATTCTTTCATCAGAGCCCATTCCTTTTCTAACCATGTCTACATTAGCCCCTACCTTCTCACAAAAGTTAGCAATTTCATTCATGAAGGTAATCTTGGTAGCTAAGAAAGCATTGGCAGCATATTTGGTCAATTCCGCCGACTTTTCATCCATAAATAAAATAGGATTTCCCTGTCGTACAAAAGGCAGATAGAGTTGTTCCATAAGTTCTTTTGCTCGTTCACTGCTCGTTCCAATTACCACTCTATCTGGCTTCATAAAATCATCAACAGCAAATCCTTCTCTTAAAAATTCCGGATTGGATACGATATCAAAAGGCACCTTTGTTTTATCTCTAATAACCTTATCAACTTTTTCTGCAGTTCCAACCGGAACTGTACTCTTATCGATAATCACTTTGTAATCAGTGATCATATCAGCAAGGTCTGAGGCTA
>JAUVAY010000152.1 GCA_030591505.1 Flavobacteriales bacterium
AAGATAGGGAAATTACAATTTCAAGGGCAAAATTTACGGTTACCTACCCAAGTAGCTTTATGTTGGTAGCAAGTATGAATCCCAGCCCGAGTGGTTATTTTCCGGATAGTGATCAGGCGGTAACATCATCACCCTTTGAAATGCAAAGGTATTTGGGTAAAATATCCGGACCACTATTAGATCGCATTGATTTGCATATAGAAGTACAACCGGTTCCTTTTGATAAATTATCTGAAGACAGAAGAGGAGAGTCAAGTAAAGTAATAAGAGAAAGAGTATCAAAGGCAAGAGAATTACAAACAAAACGATTTAAGGAGAATAAAAAAGTTCATAATAATGCCCAAATGAGTGTAAAACAAATAAGAGAGTATTGTGAATTAAATGATGCATCTAAAACTTTACTGAAAACCGCAATGGACAGTTTAAATTTATCTGCAAGAGCTTATGATCGTATTTTAAAAGTATCTAGAACAATCGCCGATTTAGAAAATGTAGATTCTATTAGCCCTGACCATATTGCAGAAGCTATTCAATATAGAAGTTTGGATCGAGAAGGGTGGCTTGGATAATGATTCATTTTGATCTAATGATTTTATACCTTTGGTTTAGTTCACATTGTTTTAACTTTAGTGTGAGTTATGAAATACATTTTCATTATTCCTTTATTTTTAACTTCAATTTCACCTCTATACTCACATTCAAATTTATCCTTGATTAATTTATAAGTGTTTTCAGAGATATTGATTTTTCCAGGTTCTGAATTTGATTCCATGCGTGAAGCAATGTTAACGGTATCGCCCCAAATGTCGTAGGCAAATTTCTTTTTACCTACAACACCAGCCACAACCGGCCCTGTGTTGATACCGATACGGATGTCAAAACGGGTCATGGCATCCGGATCTACTTTTTTGGATTCATTTACAAACTCAGCTATTTCAAGAGCGGCCTCCACCATCTGAATAGGGTGATTGTTAGTAGGAAAGGGCAGTCCTCCAGCACACATATAGGAGTCTCCCACAGTCTTGATCTTCTCGAGACCATGTTTTTCAATAATGTCGTCAAATTTTGAATAATAGAAATCTATACTGTCAACCAACTCTTCAGGAGAAAGTTTGTCAGAATAGGCTGTAAAGTCTTTAAAATCAGTAAACATAACACTTACTGAATCAAAGCGTTTGGCTTGAACCTTACCCTTGTCTTTAAGTTCTTCAGCGGTTTGTTCAGGTAGAATATTTAGCAAGAGCAAATCTGATCTTTCCTTTTCATTTTCAACTAGAAGTTTGGCTTTATTAATGAAATTATTTTTACGATATAATCCAATGGCGACAACGATTATGAGTAAAAGACCAATTCCAGAAGCCAAGGAGATCAGTTGCTGATTTTTTTTCTGTTGGTCTAGTAGGTCAACTTCGGTTTGCTTTTGAGAAACCTCGTAATTCGTTCTCAAATCAGCCATTTCTTCAACAGCTTCAATGTTTAAAACGCTGTCTCTATAGGCATAGTAGTTTTGTAAATAGTCAATGGATTCTTTAAAATTACCTTTTTGTTGATGTAGTTCAAAGAGCTTTAGGTTGGCATCACTGATCTGATCTTTTAAACTATATTTTTGAGCCAATTCAAGGCTTCTTCTGGCATAAGATAGTGCTGAGGTCCAATCATTCTTTCTAAAATAGATATCAGACATATAGGTGAGATACACAGAGATAGCGTAATAGTCTTCCAATTCCTCTAGAATATTTATGGCCTCATTAATATTTTTTTCAGCAATTTCATCATTTCCCTTTTCCGCATAGATCATACCTAAATTACCCAAACTATAAGCTTGTCCGATTTGAAAATTAATATTATCAAAAATTATTGTAGATTCTTCAGTATATATTAGAGCAGAATCCAATTTACCAATATTAAAATATTGATCTCCGGCATTCACAAGAGCGGTGCCAATTTTAATTGAATCATTCAACTTTCTTAATGACAATATACCTTTATTGTAATATTCTTGAGAGTTTTCAAAATTCCCCATGTTAGCATAAGTATCTGCTATTGATATCATTAAAGATCCAATACCGATCTCATCATCTATTCGGTTTGCAAAGTAAAGGCTTCTTAAGTAAGCCTCGAGGGCCTTGACATTATTTCCCATTAATATAAGGGCATTCCCTTTTTGCAAAAAACCATATTGAAGAAACTCGAATACAGAATCTTTAGATGCTTTTTGGATTAGGGACTCCGAAAATTTGAGCTTATCATTAGGGTTCGTCTCTTCAATACTGATCTCCCTTAATATTATAAGTTCATTTCCCGAATACGCTCCAGAGTTATATTGCATAATAAGGCTATCAGCCAATTTTTGATTTTGCCCGAAAATAAAATAAGTAATAAAACAGGAAAAGCCCAATAAACAGAGTGCTTTCCTTGAGGCAGATAATGTCATTAAACTCATTTTATTCCTTTAGTTGTTAATCCTAATTTAGCACTTATCTCATTCTCAATTGTGGGTCATCTTGATGTATTGTGGTGTCTCCAGGAAGAGTATAAAAAATATTGTAATTTTCAAATTTTCCTGAACCTGGAGAAGTGGCAAGAACAGTTCCAATGGCTGAACATTCGCTTACTGTCGGATCTGCAGTAAGTACTGGGATCGAATTCCTATATTTAGGTAAGCTTGAATCCGCTTTCGTTATATTTGTAATACATTCAATTGGGAAATCGCCAGGTTGAGCAGGAGAATTTGCTCGTGGATCTTTTATCCAAGTGATAATATCACTAACATTTACATCGGTTATAAGATCATCATTCCCAGGATCGTCACCTTCACTATCTCTCAGCCTGAGATTATTGCTATTTCCTAATCGACTTACATAAATAGTTATTCCTACCATAATTTAAATTTTAGTTTGGTTAATTAATAATTTCGTTAACACGAATATACACTCTTACAGGTATCTCATCAAGCGGTCTAGGACGAATACCTCATATTTCTATCCCAAGTGTCTACTTTTTTTACCAAGCTAATTTTCTTTGTGAATTCGAGTCCCGTCCAGACTATTTCATTCTATGAGTGATTGATTTATTAATATTGTTAAAGAATCTAATACGACCTTTTCTTGTGAATACTTATTGTACATTCCTCTATGCACATAATATATATCATTTAAATAATTTGTTAGAATTGGATCCGTTAGTAACTCATGCTTTTTTTCAGGAATGATGATGCTATTTAAAGAATCTAAATCCCATCTTGAATAATCAATAAAATTCATAAGGTATTTCTGAAAGTTACGGGCAAGGTATTCTGATTCACTCTCATATTTTCTTATCTTATGAATTCTTTCATTCCAAGAAGCCAATACGATTCTAATTCGTTCATCTTGAATTAAATTTAAAGATCCCGTATTTAATATTTCTTGAAGGCCATCACTGTTTAGAGAAATTATACTATAATCACTAACATTTGATAACAACGAATCTATATCAATCTGATCTAAATGGTCATATTTTTTATGGGCAAGAAGTAAATAAAGTGTGTCCGCACAAGTGTATGTTAAATGAGCATCTTTTATTACTCGGTTCAACTCATTTTGGGACAATTTTATACTGCTCTTGATACTTTTTAAATAATACCTCTCTATTTCTCGATTTTTTCTTTCATTGTTCCAATTGTTAATACTCAATGCAATCAATATCCCAATAACCACCAAAGCTATCTAACCAATAGCATACCTCATATACTTCATAGGCTTGTTATCATCAGCTAGTTTTTTACGTATTTTTCTGAAGAATGGTATCATTTGATTAGTTAGTTGTTCAGTAAATATAAGGAATTAAATAACTACCTTAGTATATGAAATATTTTGCCGTGTTTATAGTCACTCTATGTTACAGCGCATCAATTACTGGTCAGGAAACGATTGACTTAGTTACCATATCGGGACGTTATGGTTTCCCATCGTCGTATGACTCCATATATGATGGCAAAGCCAGAGAGTATGGAGCAATGATTGGTTTGGTGGCACCCATACAAATTTCACAGAAATCCATTTGGTACAATAGCTTGAATTATTTCTATTCGCACGTCTCCGACGATGAGATAATGCCCACTAACATTGCAAATCCTATTAATTTACATGGAATTATTCTTAGAACTGGATTGTATAAAAAATTTTCAAGGGATCGAGGAATTCAGATATTTTTCTCGCCCAGATTAATGTCCGATTTTCAATATATCAATGGAACTCATTTCCAATATGGGGGAATGATATTATATGAAAATAGATATAGTGATAAGCTAAAAATGGGATTAGGTGCCATGTATAATCACGAATTCTTTGGCCCATACATGGTTCCATTGATAAATCTGGATTGGAAACTAAATGAGAGATGGTCTATTTCTGGTTTACTACCCATCTATGCTAAAATAAAGTATGAAATAAATGAAAGGCTTAATGTAGGTTTTAGTCATTTTGGACTAACAACAAGTTACAGGATGGGAAATATTGATTATAAAGGAGATTATATAGAACGTAAAAGCATCGATGAGGCGTTATTCGCTAGATATCGGCTTGTTAGTAAAATCTTTATTGAGGGAAGAATTGGACGTACATTTGGAAGAAGTTACGCCCAATACGAAGAGGATCAAAAAGTTGATTTTAGCATACCCCTTATTAGTTTTGGAGATAATAGAGTGCAAAAAAATGTATCCTTCCATGATGGATGGATTGCCAATCTCAGGTTAATATACAGTATCCCTATTCCCGGTGACAAGAAAGCCACCAATAAATAGTTAAGTTTTTAAAATTGAAAAATTCCATACCACTAGATCAGAAAGCTATTTTATAGAATTCATGAAGTCTTTTATTATGTCGTTTTTTTACAATCATAGCTCTTTTTTTGATCCTAACATTGATTCCATTCAATATATACTATAAAAAAATAATCTTTATTCATTATTAAAACAAAATATTATGGTTAATGTATCAGAAATTGCCCCAGACGTTTATCGAATTTCAATATTTGTAAAAGATTTTAATTTATCGTTCAATCATTTTTTAATTAAGGATGATGAACCCATGCTATATCATGCAGGGATGAAACAAATGTTTCCTGTTTTGTTGGAAGCAGTAAGTAAGATCATTTCTCCGTCACAGCTAAAGTGGATAGGATTTAGCCATTTTGAAGTAGATGAATGTGGCGCACTAAATGAATGGTTGCAAGTAGCACCAAATGCCCAGGCTGTTTGCAGTGAAGTAGGTGCTATGGTTAATATGGGTGACTTTGCTATTAGACCGGCATTTGCAATGGCAGATAATGCCGTTTTAAACACAGGAAAGTACAAGTACAGGTTTATTAAAACACCTCATTTACCCCATGGCTGGGATGCGGGTGTAATGTTTGAAGAAACTAATGGAACTTTGTTGTGCTCTGATCTATTCCATCAAAATGGAATAGTAACCGATATTACAGATAAAGACATTTTAGCTTCACATAAAAGTTCATTACTCGATTATGAACAAGGACCTTTAATGGAATATGCACCTTATACCCATAGAACTCCAAAATTGCTTAACTCTTTGGCAGATCTTAATCCAAAAACACTTGCAACAATGCACGGTTCTTCATACAATGGCAATTGTAGTCAGGCATTGAGAGATCTTGATATTGTAATGAAAGAACTATGGGGAGGAGAGGAGACCATTATAAAAAATATGTCATTGTAAGCAGACTTTTAAATCGAAGGATATGCCTATTTTTATTGTTTGTGTTAAATTCTTATCTTTAGAAAAGATTATTCTACTAATTTGCAATCACCGGTAACAGAATATAAACCATGTAAAAGCCTCCGTTCTTTTGTAGAGCTATTTTGGAGCGGTAGTTTTAATACAGATACCTCAGGTCACTTATCTTTGCATATGATTCCTAATGGTTGTGTTGAACTTATTATTCATCTGAATGATTTGCATTGTGATCTTGAAAACAATTTCGGATGGGGGCAAACACCTGATTTTATGATCTTAGGCCTATTTACTAAACCTTATGAGGTTCGTTTTAGTGGTATGGTTAAAGTCTTCTCTATTCGATTTAAACCTGAAGGATTTTACAATATTTTTGGGGTTCCGGCTTCTGAGTTCAAAGAGAGGTATGAGGATATGGCTCTTGTGAAATGTAACGGTTTTCGGGATTTTAGCAACAGGATAAGAGATGAAAAAAGTGTAGCCTCCATGATCAAGCGCACAGAAATCTATTTATTGAAAAGTTTGCAGGACAATAAGATTCATATGAGTTATGTCAACCTGGCT
>JAUVAY010000102.1 GCA_030591505.1 Flavobacteriales bacterium
GGAACCGGAGGATCGGTCAGTTTTGGAGTTGTTGATCCTATGCAGAAAATAAGTAAGATCTGTAAAAAACATGATCTTTGGTTTCATATTGATGGGGCCTACGGAGCACCTGCAGCAGCTTCACAATATGCACCAGCAAGTCTTAAACTGCTTCATTTAGCCGATTCTGTGGCAGTGGATCCACATAAATGGTTATACAGTCCTTTAGAAGTTGGATGTACATTGGTTAAAGACCCCTTGCATCTGAGACAAACATTTAGTCATAACCCTGCTTATTATGATTTTGCAAATTCTGTAAATGAAATAGACTATCATGAATACGGCATGCAAAATTCCAGGGGATTTAGGGCCTTGAAAGTGTGGATGGGGTTTAAATTATTAGGAAAAGAAGGGGCGATCAAGTATATAGATAAGGACATTGAACACTCTCGATTGTTATTCAAAAAGATCGATAAATATGAGAATATAAGTACTTACAGTAATAATTTAAGCATTACTACTTTTAGATATATTCCAACATCCTATTTAGGAGATGAAGAAAAGTTTACAGAAGAGATCAATGACTTGAATAAAACTATTTTGCATCAAATATTTCTATCAGGAAAAGCTTTTGTATCTAATGCGATGGTTGGGGAGATCTACTTGCTACGTGCTTGTTTGGTTAATTTCCGAACCCAAGAGAAAGACTTGGATTTATTGTTAGAAATGGTAGATGAATTTGGAGAAGATATTTCTAGTTAAATATATGAAAAGTGACTAAGCTTTATTATTAACCACAAAGACATTACCCTCCAAGCATTAATAATAAATATTTACATTAGGAGTCATAAACCACCTTAATGGAAAAGAATAATAAGACAATTATCAATGCATGGGCATCGTATGATTGGTCCAACTCAGTATATAACCTGATTGTAACTACGGCAATTTTCCCAATCTACTACAGTGCAGCAACGCGAGAAGCTTTTGGAGGCGAAATGATCTCCTTTTTCGGATTGACTATTAAAAATACTGTTTTATATACCTATGCGATCTCTTTTTCCTTTTTAGTTATTGTTTTTATATCTCCGGTACTTTCAGGTATTGCTGATTATGCAGGAATCAAAAAGCGCTTTATGAAGTTCTTTACCTATACAGGTTCATTGGCTTGTATGGCATTGTTTTTCTTTCATGGAGATAATGTTGAATACGGAATCATTTGTGCAATCATTGCCAGTATTGGTTATGCCGGTTCTTTGGTGTTTTATAATGGCTTTTTACCAGAAATAGCAACACCCGACAAAATGGACAATATCAGTGCAAAAGGTTTTGCAATGGGATATATAGGAAGTGTTATCCTCCTTATCATCAATCTTATATTATTGCTAAAACCTGAAGTGTTTGGATTCTCTGGAAAGGGACCCGCTACCAAATTTGGATTTTTATTGGTAGGAGCATGGTGGTTGGGATTTTCTCAGATCGCCTTTTATTATTTAAAAGATTACCCGACAGGGAAGTCAATAACACTGGAAGTATTTGGCAAAGGAATAAAAGAATTAAAGAAGGTGTATAATAAATTGAGCGACAGAAATGTGATGAAACGCTACCTCATGAGTTTTTTCTTTTATAGTATGGGAGTTCAAACCGTTATGCTTTTAGCACCATTATTTGCTGAGGCAGAAGTAGGAATGGGAGCTGATGAGATGATCATGGTAGTTCTGATCCTCCAAATATTAGCTATCGCCGGAGCCTACTTGTTTGCTTACGTATCTAAATGGAAGGGAAATGGATTTGCTATTAGCATCTCATTGATCATTTGGATATTTATTTGTGTTTTGGGTTATATGCTACATGAAAAAATGACCTTTTATTCATTAGCAGCATTGCTGGGTTTTGTAATGGGAGGAATTCAATCTATTTCTAGATCAACTTATTCCAAATTAATTCCTGAAGAAACGAAGGATACTGCTTCTTATTTTAGCTTTTATGATATCACCGAAAAGCTAGCGATTGTGATTGGAACTTTCTCCTATGCTTTTATCGAACAAGCCACAGGAAGCATGAGGAATTCTATGCTATTTATGGCTACCTTCTTTATTATCGGGTTTATTATTCTGCAACGAGCTAATTTAAAAAGTGAATTAAAAATTGCATGATATACCTCTTTTTAAAAAGAATTGTTAAGTGGGCGTTTTTCTTTTTTTTCAGACAAAAAGTTGTTGGAGGATTAGCAAATATACCTCGAAATGGTCCTCTGATAATTGCTATCAATCACCCAAATACTTTGATAGACCCTTTATTAGTAGCTAGTCAAATTAAACGCAGGGTGGGCTTTCTAGCCAATGCCTCAATATTTATTAATGCTATTGTTAAAGCACTCTTTAATTACTTTTGGGTAATTCCGGTTTATAGAAAAAAAGATGTCAAGCCTGGAGATGTTCAAGATAATGAGAGCAGCTTTAGAAAATGTTTTGAATTTTTTGATAGGGAAGGAGCACTTCTAATTTTCCCAGAGGGAACAAGTGTAAATGAGTTGAAACTGCGGGATATCAAAACAGGAACAGCCAGAATTGCATTAGGATATGAAGCATTAAGTAGTTTCAATGGTGGATTGAAGATTGTTACAGTTGCTATTAGCTATTCAGATTCCCTTCGTTTTCGCAGTATGGTTTCTTTGCAAATTAACCCTGCATTTGAAGTAAAGGATTATCAAGCTGAATGGGAAGAGGATGAAGACAAAGCGATTAAAAGTTTAACGACTAGAATAAAAAAGGAATTAGAAGGACAAATAACGCTGACGGATGATAAAGAACAGGAAAAAGTAGTTCTGGAAGCGCAGCAGTTCTATTTAGCTTACATCGATCCTTTAGCAAGTAAATATTATAATCTAAAAGCTTCCTTTGATTACCGTAAGAGAATGGCCGTTTCTTTAAGAGTTATGGAAAAGGAGAATGTAAAAGCATACGATCATTTAAATACTAAACTGGATGATTATTTCTCTTCTCTCTCTTCGTTAAAACTAACAAGTGGATTTTTTAAGGATTCGTTTCTTGATAAGAGGCCCATATTAGTAATTATGGGATATTTGATACAGCTAATTTTATTATTCCCCTTCTTTGTATCAGGGTTAGTATTTAATTTTATACCCTATCGTGTTCCACTTTTGCTATTTAATGCCTTAAAAATTGATATTGAATACCGCGCATCTGTTATGCTACTTGGTGGGATGCTCATGTTTCCTATTTATTACATTCTAAACATATTCGTTTTCAGATACTTTATTTCTGCCGACCTTTTATTAACGATACTTTTTTTATTTGCAATGCCAACTCTTGGGTATTCAGTGCTTTTTTTCTGGAAGATTTGGCAACGATTTAATCGAGTTGTACATTTTTATAGCCATATTGACTCTAAATTGAGAAATGAAATGATCACTAAAAGAGACGATCTTATTAATGAAATAAGTACCTCTTTGACTGCTATTTAATATAATTCTGCTACTTCTCTTTTAGTATTCGATCAATAATTATTTCAATTTCTTTGAGCTCATATTCTTTCTTTTCTATATTCCAGAAATAGATAGAAAGCGTGGAAGATTCTTCTGGTATCTTATACAAAAACAAACGGGCACTGAAATTATTTTTTTCTCCTTTCCACCTTGTTTTCTTCCAATCCAAAGCAACATATTCGTAGGCTATTCTATTGTTACTCTCATCATTAATAACTGCTACAAGCCAGGCAATAAAAGGCTCCTCCGGGCTATTTATACTCATCTCAACATCTATCAATAAGGTTTCACCTAGCAAGGTATCAACAGAAACTTTATAAAGGTTGTGGTATTGCTTGTTTATAAATCCAGTTCTATCGGGATTAATGTTTCTTAGTCCGACGGATGCAAGCACTTTTTTTCTTTTTAATAATGATAAATTTGAAGACGCCTCATAATCTTCTATGCTATAGTGGTCCAGCCATTTTTCATTCTCATTAACTATCACAATTTGATAGTCTGATAAGTATTCAGGATAATGAGAACCTTGAATTTGATTTAATTCACCGCCGAGTCGATAATTTTGATAGGCAACTGTCAATAAGCGCATTCGATAACCACCAATGGTTAAGGGCTCATCTTTCTCTTTTGAATCATCAGCTATTCTTTGAATAAAGCGTGTTGGAAGGCTTTCTTCAGCCCATAAAGTTGAATGATCCAAGTTTAAACTATATATAAAATGAACAGGAAAGAATAAAAAGGGCAATAGAATAGCAAACAATAATTTAGGTTTTATTTTATCGCTTATTTGATCAATAGAAAATAAGATTGCTCCGATAAATAATGGAAAGAAATAGATCCCGGTCCTGTCTTCCGGATAATTGATATTCAGAAAATAAGCCATGATCAAGATAGCTACTAAATTTCCTAAAAAGAGCGCAACGAAAAGATATTGAGCTTTCCAAAAGGATGAAATTTGTTTTGCATTGATCAGTTGGTAAACCAGTATAGCAATAATTGAAATGAAGTAGATAAGTATGAAAGTTGGAATTAATATATTCTCTGATTGTGTCAGTAATTTTATAAAAGAGTTGACGCTTAATTCCCAAAACCCCTCTAAACTTCCATAATATAAAAGACCTTTCATTTTAAATTCAAGCAACAAACGAATTAAGGCAGCTATTGGTAGCAATACTCCTAAAGTGATGATAGTTGCCGCTTTTAAAGTGAAAAAGTTGCTAGCTTCATGCTCTAACTGCTTGGTTTTAGGTCTAGAAATAAAAACATTGATGCTAAGAATTATAGCAAGCATTATAGCTGTATTGATTAATGTAAGGTTAGCTAAAATAGCTAGGCTAATAAAGATAACACTTGACAAATAATCACTTAATCGATTATTTTTAACTACTTGAATCACAGAATAAATCGCTCCAAATAAAAATGCCATCGACATTCCATACCCTCTTGATAAAGCAAAAAACTCAATAAAATTATGGGCAAAAAAGAGAGTGATAATAAAGGTCCAACGAATTGTTTTATTTGATATTTCTTTAGCAATTTTATAAGTATAATAGAAAAAAAGAATTGCTGTAAGTAAGTTAGGAAGCCGTAGTGCAAACGTCGATGAGCCAAATGAAAGGTAGCTAAAGTAGCCTAAAGCAGAATTAAGAATATGATTATTTGCATCCCAGTGAGCATAGGGTGGAATAAAACTTCCTTTATGTATATAATGAAAAAAAGTGGCTGATTCGTCATAAAGAAAAGGCACAAAAATGGAGCGTAGTAATAAATAAATAAACAAAGCGGCAATGCTCAGCATTACTATGTTTTGCTCATTTAAAAAGCGTCTTTTATTTTCTTTACTTGCCAAACTTGTAATTTTAATTACTAAGTAACTGCTATTTTGTAATATAATTTTCAATTAAAAGAAATTAATCTTGATGCTCGCAACCTGAATTGCTTTTTATAGAAAACAATTTGATGACGAATGAAGCAATTTATGTAGTAAATTTGCAGCATGAAAATGATTAAAAAAGGAGGATGGATATATAATGGCCTTGCTGTTATTTTACTTTCTGCCTATTTCTTCTTTTTATCCTTTCCACTAATTCATTCATTATCTCATGCCTCTCATGAAGATGAACAGCATAAAGAATGTACTGTTGAGAATGAAAATGATGATTGCCATCAGTTTGTATACCACAATAATCAAGAAGTGGATTGTACACACAAGGGGCACTTCATTGAATTTGAAGAACATTGTGATCTATGTGCTATCCTATCAGTATCTGGATCCCATCTTTCTTTTATAGCAATAAATACTGAATTTGAAGCTTATTCTGATACTGAACTTTCCTATTTACTAGAACATATCAGTACTTTTAATTTTTATAATGAAGATGTTCGTGGACCTCCACACGTGTTGATATAGAAGCAGATACAGTTGTTAAATCTGCTCTTTTTAAACAAGTAAATCAATCATTTAAAATTAAATCATGAAATATTATAGTTTATTTTTTGCATCACTTGCAATTATCTTACTCACAGTTTTTTCATCATGTGATAAAAAAGAAAAGGAAGATCCAATTATTCCCAATGAAGAAGAATTGATCACATCATTATATTATACTTTAGTTGACACACTGACTAATGACACCATCGTTTTTAGCTTTAAAGACATTGATGGAGACGGTGGGAATGATCCGGTAATTACGAATGCTGATCTTCAAGCAAACATAAATTACATTGCCTTTATTGAATTGTATAATGAATCTGTTGATCCCAGAGAGAGCATTAGTGAAGAAGTAAAACAGGAAGATGATCACCATCAGTTCTTTTTTATATACACGCCCGGATTGAATGTTACGATCGAATATGCTGATTCAGATGATAATGGAAATCCATTAGGCTTAGAAAGTAGTTTGTCAGCAGGTGAAATTTCAAATGGAGAGCTCACTATAATTCTTCGACATAGTCCAGATAAGAATGCTTTGGGTGTTTCTGATGGACTAATTGAAAATGCTGGTGGAGAAACGGATATTGAAGTCACATTTGATATTACACTTTTGTAGATGAAAAAAGGGTTTGGAATTATTATAATTCTTTTAACACACCTTGTCTATCCATCATTTGGACAGGATTGTGATCAGATCTTAAATGCTAAGGTCATAGATAAAAATACAATGGAGGCAATACCCTTTGCCTCCGTTTTACACGTAGAATCGGGACAAGGGTCTATTACAGAGCCTAATGGAGTGTTTCATTTTCATGATAGGTGTCCAGGAGATCATACGCTGATAATTATGCATGTGGGCTATGTAAACGATACTGTTCGCATTAACATCCCTATGGATAGCCTATTGATAATTAAATTGCTAGCTAAAGTAGAGTGGTTGGAGAGTGTAGATATCGAAGGCGATTATCATGCACATGACAAACGATATATCGGAGGGAATGTGGAGAAAAAGAGTATATCTCTTCAAAGTAATAAGAACATGGCAGATATGTTGGAATCCATAGAAGGGGTTTATGTACTTAAAACCGGTGTAGGGGTTTCTAAACCTGTTATACATGGGATGTATGGAAATAGAGTGACCACGATCAACAGAGGAATTACTCAATCAGGACAACAATGGGGAAATGACCACGGACCTGAATTGGATGCCTTTGGTGCAGAAAAGATCAAAGTCATTAAAGGAGCAGGAGTATTAGCCTATGATGGTAATTCTTTAGGAAACGTTGTTTTGATCGAATCAAGGCCTATTGCCAATGATTCGGTGATTCATGGAGAAGTAAATTCAGTATTTCAGAGTAATGGATTAGGAGGAACGTTGAATGCTTCGCTTGAGAAAAATGCATCCTGGGCAGCATGGAGAGTTATTGGTAGTCTTAAGAAAATGGGAGATAGCAATACGCCTGACTACTATCTGACCAATACGGGAAAAAGTGAAATGAACCTTTCACTTCAACTGAATAAGATCTTATTTAATAAATGGTATAATGAGATCTATGTTAGTACATTCAATACTGAAATAGCGATATTAAGAGGTTCACATGTAGGTAATGTTACCGATCTGGAAGAAGCTATCGGAAGAGATGTTCCATTTTTTACCGAAGATAATTTCTCTTATGAAATTAACCCTCCAAGACAAAAAGTACAACATCAATTAATAAAATATGAAGCTAAGTATTTTACAAAGCCTTTTTCTTATTTGAGTTTTAAGTATGGTGGTCAATGGGACAAAAGAGAAGAGTTTGATGTACGAAGAGGGGATAGGTCAGATATACCTGCATTAGGTTTATCTTTAATTAGCCATTCATTTGATCTTGGCTATCAGCACCATTTTAAAAGTGGTCATACATTGAATACAGCCTATCAGTATACAACGATAGACAATACCAATGATCCTGAAACAGGCGTTTTACCATTAATTCCTGATTATTTATCATGGAGCCAATCGCTTTATGCAATTATTGAAAAAGATAAAGAAAAATGGGGTTATGATTTTGGTGTGCGCTATAATCATCGAAGTTTTAATATAGTTACGATAAGTCGTGATGTGCCAAGAACGATAGAGCGATTTGATAATGAGTATAATAATATTGCGATCTCTGGAAGTATAAAATATGTTTGGAAACCTGGGTGGACAGCTAAGCTTAATGCTAGTTATGCTCAGCGTTCTCCCGAAGTCAACGAATTGTATAGTAACGGTTTACATCAAGGAGTGGCAGCAATAGAAGAAGGTAATCCTGATCTTGTTTCAGAAAAGTCATTTAAAACACTTGCATCTATAGATTGGAATGGTAATGAGAAGTGGCATTTTCAATTTATAGCCTATTTCCAACCCATTGATAACTATATATTTATTGAGCCTCAGGATGAGTATCGATTAACAATTCGTGGAGCTTATCCCTTATATCTATACAAACAAACAAAGGCTCTAATTTATGGAAGTGATTTTTCATTGGACTATGATATCAAAAGGAATTTTAGTATTCAATTTTCTTACTCGATCGTTAGGGGAGAAAATAAAGGCGAAGACCTGGCTTTGATAAATATGCCTTCTGATAGATTGAAACTAAATTTTACATATCATTTAAAGGAAGGTGAAAAATGGGGAGGTGGATCATTGGCATTACTCTCATCTTATACTTTTAAGCAGACAAGATTAATTGAAGAACAAGATTTTATGCCCCCTCCGGACGCCTATTTTTTAATAGGTTTTAACGCGGGTATACAACGCTATTATTCAAAAATGATACTGGGTCTTAACTTAAGAATTGAAAATATGCTTAACACTTCTTACCGTGATTATTTAAATAGAATGCGCTATTACGCTGATGAAGTTGGGATCAATGTTCAATTGGGTGTCCGCTTAACTTTTTAAGCTGATGGACTATTTGACTACCATTTCTTTATATTCTTCATATCGATCGAATATGTTTCTGACATAATTATAAGGTTCGCTACCTCTAGCATAACCATAAACAACTTCAGGTCGGTTATAATATCTTGGTTTTGATAGTTTTAATATATATTCATCAACTCCTGCGTCCCATACAAATTCATTTCCACCATCTTTTTTGGCTAATCTTTGTGCATCTTGTACGTGTCCATAACCACAATTATAAGAAGCCATCGCGAATTTTATTCGTTGTATAGAATCTGGTATAGAACTCCATCTATCGTATAATATTTTAAGATACTTGGTTCCACCTTTAATACTTTGCTCTGGATCATGGGTATTCTTAACATCCAATTCTGTAGCTGTAACAGGCATTATTTGCATTAATCCGCGCGCGCCAGCCCAAGACCCAGCTTTTGGGTCGAACTGAGACTCCTGATAGATCAATGCGCTTACCAGTAACCAATCCCAGTCTATTCTATCTGCATTTAATTTGATCAAGTCGTCATAGGGTGAGATCTTACCTGTATTGATCGTGTAATAATTACTGGAAATTCGATTCTTGAATGATTTATTACTTTCAAAGTACTTATTGTAGATGATATTAAACCTGGCAGATCCTATATATTCTTGTAATAGTGAGTCTAAGGTATTTCTTAGTTGAGGAGAGTTTTTACGAATAGCCCACGCTATTTTTTGACTAAAACTTACGGGTATGCTTATATCTAAATTCGAATAATAAGAGTTGTTTAATTGAGCAATACTATTGTCGGCAATAGTGAATTGATATTCACCTTCCGAAACCTTTTGGATGATTTCATGTGTGGAGTACTCACCGGGAACGAATTGTATCCCAATGCTATCACCTATTTCCTCAGAAAGGTTTAATAGTCTTTCATAGTAAGAAGAGTTTTCTCTGATCGAAATAGTTTTACCTCCTAATTCAGTAACATCTTTGATCAAGGCACTTTGTTTAGCTTTATAACTGAGGCTTCTCCAATTATCAGGTTTACGTTGCACAAGAACCTGATGGTAAGTAGTGTAGGGAATAGTAAAGTCGACTATTTTATTCCGCATTGAAGTAATTGCTAATCCATAGGCAATCAAGTCTCCATCACCATTATTAAGCTTTTCAAATAGGTCATCAATATTCCTACTTACAACAAGTTCAAGATGAAGATCAAGTTTGCTTGCTAGATCTTCAAGTATCTCATATTCGAAACCCATAGCCTTACCACGATAAAGAAAGTAGGAAGTTGGACCAAAGATCGTAATGGCCTTTAAGGTGTCTCTCTTCTTTATTTTATCTAGATCAAAATCAACTGCAAGCTGAGCAGTATCCTTTTCAATACTATCATCAGTATTAACCGTAGAAGAAGAATTGCAGGATAGCAAGCTAAGCGCCAAAAATGCGTGTAGGATTAGTGTTTTTTTGTAAGTGTTCAAGTTTCGAATCTACAATATCATTTTAAAAAAATCATTATAGTTTGTGACTATGTTAATAAGCGGTCTTTTATTCAGTAATTTTAAAGAAAACATAAATAAATAATATGAAGATCATTGATAAAACAAAGCCTGTTATGCTAACTGGTGCTACGGGATATGTTGCCGGTTGGATTGTTAAGAAACTACTAGATGAAGGAATGACAGTTCATGCTGCAGTAAGAGACCCTGAGAACTTGAATAAACTTAAGTATTTAGACAAGTTAGCAGCAA
>JAUVAY010000015.1 GCA_030591505.1 Flavobacteriales bacterium
CATTTTTAAAATAACCCTTCATTACATTTTCACCGCGAATTACGATCTCTCCTATCTCTGTAGCTTTGGCCTCGGTGCTATCGTCCTTTATTATTTTACATTCAACATTAGGCATTACCCTTCCGGATGTTCCCAGCTTATGCATAAATGGAGTGTTTGACGAAATTATTGGTGCGGCTTCAGTAAGTCCATAGCCTTGAAATACAGGGGAGCCAATGGAATAATAGAATTGTTGTTGCTTGATGTCTAAAAGTGCACCACCACCTACCATGTAATCAAGTTTTCCACCAAAAACATCACTTAGTTTTCCAAAGATGAGAGAAGAAGCGATTTTGTAAGGTAAATAATTCACTAACTTTTTTATAAAGGAAGGTTTGTGAAAAGTGTCTCCGTAAATGCAATTTCCAGCCCTCAGTCCCTCATTAAATAGCCCATTGATAAGTTTGCCTTTTTCCGCAACACCATCTTTCATCTTATTAATGAAATTCCCACTTAAAGCAGGAACGGTAAGTAAAAAGTTTGGTTTTACTTCTTTTAAATTGATGGGGATGTTTTTTAACGTATTGATCAATCCCCCTCTGGTATCAATAAAGTATAGATCAAGAGCGCTAAACAATGCCCCATAAATTGCTACGGTATGTGCAAAACAATGATCTATTGGCAGAATAATTAATGTTCTAAAACCTCTCTTTAGTTTAAAGACACTAACACCATCTAAGGCATTCGTGTAATAATTTACATGAGTCAACATGATTCCTTTTGGATTACCCGTTGTGCCCGATGTATAGCTAATGTTTACTACATCATCCTCTTTGATTTCCGAAATGATAGACTTAAGAAATTGGGGATCGTTCTTTAGTAATTCTTTTCCTTCCGCTAGCATTTCCCAATAGGAGAGACCTCTATTTACATCTATTCCTGCCTTCTTTAATTCAGCGTGAAAAAACTCAACATCTTTATCTAAATAGATGATAAACATGTCTTTATTTTCTATAAGTGGATCGATCTCTATGATCTTATTCAAATGATTTTTTGAAGTAAAAATGGCTTTTGCTTCGGCATGATTAAAACGATAGGGTAATTCCTCCACTAAAAGTTTGACAGAAAGAGGAACGGAAATAGCGCCTGCATAAAGAATTCCGTGCTCTGCGGTAACCCACATCGGACTGCCTTCTGAAACAATGGTGATCCTATCTTCTTTATTAATTCCCAATTGATGCAAATAAGCTCCAATGGCTAAGGAATTTTCTTTTACTTGATCGTAACTGTAAGATATCCAGCCTTTATCAGTTTTATAACTTAAATAATCAAGATCACCGTGCTCTTTGCTTGCATAATCTAATAGGCCAATAATTGTTCGATTTCCTTTTTCTAACATTGCGATTAATTCTTCTCTTTTCTAAAACAACAATTTAAACTATTTTTCTCTTTGAAAGAAATGTAATAAAGATGTGAATACGAGTCAATAATAATCAAATGTAGCTCGTGTGACAAAGCATTCTCATTTATTTTCAGAATTTTATAAGCAGAATGAAATACCTAGTCATAGTTGTCTTTTTGTTTTTCCAAACAAATGCTAATTTGTTTGCTCAGGCGTGTTGCTCAGCAGGAACCCCTCTCAGCGCACAAATGGGAATGGAATTCATGAATATAGGAGAACTATTAGCTAGTCTGTCCTACGACTATAATTATCTAAACGATCAGTTTAAGAATAGTGAACAACTTGAAACAGACGACAGGTCACGCACTTCACAGAGTGTTTTACTTAGGTTTCAATATGCCATCAATAATAAGGTAGCAGTTGGAATATCTATGCCCTATGTGTTTAGGTCTGAGATAAATAACTCTTCAATTTCGAGCTTTTCAGATCTTTCAGCAGATGGTATTGGTGACCTTTTAATTCAAAGTAACCTAACATTATTATCTAAGGGTAAGCATAATATTTTGCTTAGCGGCGGATTAAAAATTCCAACGGGAAGTAATGATGAAAGAAATGAATTTGACATTCCTTTACCCGCTGATCTACAGCCTGGAACAGGAAGCTGGGATGCTATAATTGGAAGCCTCTATGAAATGAATAATATTTTTGGGGGCGCTTTTCATTTTAATGCCTCATTTACGCTTCGATTAAATGGTAATGGGACTCGCTTTGATGGTAGACAAACATACCATTTTGGAAATGCTTTTCAAGTGATATCAGGTCTGACCTATGAAATGATCGTTAAACGCTCATATTTCGTTCCATCATTGAATTTAAGTTATCGTAGAACTTACGTTGATATTACAAATGGTGCGCTAACACCCAGTACGGGAGGAGATTGGATAAATATTGTTCCAGGTTTGAGTTATTATTATCAAGATAGTTTTAAAGTATTATTATCTACTGCTATTCCCATTTTTCGTTATTTAGAAGGTACGCAGCTAACAACAACTTATCGATTCTTCATTCAATTTCAATATACATTAAAGACAGTTAAGAATGAACTACAAGGTAATTATTAAAATATTTTCAATCAGCTTATTAATTCTGGTTTTTTCTTGTAGAAAACAAATTCCAGAACCGATAGGTAAATCATTTGGTTCCGGATTGACCGTGATTAATGATAATTTTAATGGAAAAGATATTGTTGTAGTTGGAAATGAAGGACTGCAACTTCTTGTAGCTTTTGAACGAAGGCTGGAAGACGGTACCCTTCTTGAAATGCAAAAGACATCAGCTCTTTCTATCCCTGCAATATGTGAAGACCAAGAGGGAAATAACTGGGATATTTATGGGCTTTGTGTTTTTGGTCCCAGGCTAGGAGAGAAACTTCCTTTATTGCATTCTTCTCAAGGTTTTTATTTCGCTTTTAATTCGATATACAACGGAGTAGAGATCTATATGGGTGGAGATGTTGACCCTCCGGCTCCTGTTTTAGATGAGAATGAATGGTTGATCGATGAGGAATTTGTATTTGCGATTGGTGGTTTTGATGGTATTCCAGCTGTTGAAGAAGCTCATTTTGAAATTTTTCGTTCGAGGGATTTTTTAGTAGATCCTTTTCATGTTTCTAATGAAGATAGAATAACAGTGGTGAAGATAGGAGATGAAGTAAGAGGATACCCTCACAATATTCTTACACGACACGAGATCGTTAATGATGTGATCAATGGTATTCCAATTTGTATTAATTTTTGTCCATTAACTGCTACAGGCTACGTTTGGGAAAGAGGAAGTAATACCTATGGAGTATCAGGCTTACTCTATAATAACAACTTACTTATGTATGATAGAGATACAGAAAGTTTGTGGTCTCAAGTTCTTGGAAGGTCTGTTTGGGGTGATCAGCAAAGTGCAGAGCCAGTTCATATCAGAACTTTTGAAACTACTTTTGATACCTTTCAAATTATGTATGATTTCCAGGCTAAGGTTATGACACAAGAAACAGGCTTTCAATTTTCTTATGAAGGTAACCCTTACGATCAGTATAATTCTGTCGATGAGTTTTTATTATTTCCTACGAGCTATCAAGATAATCGCTTACTAAATAAGGAGCGTGTTATTGGAATCGAAATAGAAGGAGAATGTAAGGTATATCCTTACTCTGCATTTAATTAGGACGACTATTTATTTCACTTTTATTATTTACTTTCCTAAGTGGGAACTTGCTTAATTACCAATGTTTATTTTGTATTTTCACATACAAATACAAAGGAAGAATGAGTAGAATAATCGTTTTAGGAGGTGGTATGGTAGGAAGTGCTATGGCATTAGATCTTGCTAGAGACCACAATGTAAGTTTGGCTGACATAAACTCTAAAAATCTGGAACAGACAAAGAAAAAGAATTCCTCAATTGAGACAATAAAATTAGATGTAAGTATAGCAGCCGACCTTAAGGAAGCTATTCAAGCTTTTGACCTGGTTATATGTGCGGTACCTGGATTTTTGGGTTTCGAAACCCTAAAGACCATAATTGAAAGTGGAAAAAATGTTGTCGATATTTCCTTTTTCCCTGAAGACGCACTTACCCTTAATTCACTAGCGATTGAAAATAGTGTTACGGCAATTGTAGATTGTGGAGTAGCCCCAGGAATGGATAATTTTATATTAGGTAGATTAAATGAAGAAATGGAAGTGAATAAATTTGCCTGTTATGTTGGAGGATTACCAAAATTTAAAAAATGGCCCTTCAATTATACAGCACCTTTTTCACCTGTTGATGTGATAGAAGAATATACCCGCCCAGCTCGTTATGTTGAAAATGGTTCGATGGTCGTAAAAGAAGCATTAAGTGATATTGAATTAATGGAGTTTGAAAATGTAGGAACGCTCGAAGCATTTAATTCTGATGGATTACGAAGCATCTTGCAAACGATGTCTCACATTCCTAATATGATAGAAAAAACATTGCGCTATCCTGGACATGCTGAATATATAAGCCTACTTAAGGAAAGTGGCTTCTTTAGTGATAAAGCAATAGAGGTTGATGGTAAAATGGTTGTTCCCCTAGAGTTTACTTCAAAAATTCTTTTTGATGAATGGTTCCTTGGCGATAAAGAAGAGATTACCATTATGCGTGTAATAGTAGAAGGATTGAAAGAAGGAAAAAAGCACTGCTATACTTATAATCTATATGATAGCTATGATAAGAAATCAGGGGTTGCATCGATGTCTCGTACGACTGGGTATACTGCGACAGCGGCTGCAAATATGTTTTTAAACGGATTATGGACGGATAAAGGAATGTTTCCCCCTGAATTGATTGGAAAGGATATCAATTGTTTTGAGTTTATTCTGGACTACTTAAAAGAGAGAGGAGTTAACTATAAACTGGAAGTTGATATTGAGTAAAATTCATATAATGTCCTTCTAAATCTGTATATTATACCGCATTAACCATTTGTTTTTAGCCAGATTTAACCTGTAACCCCCTTTTCATATGTATACGAGTAAGCGATTTACATCGGTGATAAGCTTTATATTTTTAGCTTTTTTCCTCATTTTTAACTCATCACCATTAAGAGCTCAAAAGAAGAAATCGAGTAAGGAAAGCACGCTTAATTATAATGAAAAATTGTATTCAGGGCTTCAATGGAGAAATATTGGTCCGTTTAGAGGAGGAAGGTCAGCCGCAGTTTGTGGAGTTCCGGGAAAACCCATGTTGTTTTATATGGGCTCAACAGGAGGAGGCGTTTGGCGGACAAAAGATGGTGGGTCAAGTTGGGAGAATATTTCAGATGGATTTTTTGGAGGTTCAATTGGAGCTGTTGCTGTAAGTGAATTTGATAATAATGTAATTTATGTAGGTGAAGGTGAGGTCACGATCAGAGGAAATGTGAGTGATGGTCATGGAGTATGGAAATCAGTTGATGCTGGTGATTCATGGACCCATATTGGATTGCCCAATTCAAGGCATATACCAAGAATCAGGATTCACCCAAAAAATCCGGATATTGTTTATGCTGCAGTTCTTGGAGATTTATATAAATCATCAATTGAAAGAGGTGTATACCGAAGTAAAGACGGAGGAAAAACATGGGATAAAATTCTTTATGCCAATGAAAATGCTGGAGCTGTTGATCTGGTGATGGACCCAACGAACCCCAGAATACTCTATGCAAGTACCTGGAATGTAAATAGAACGCCTTATTCATTATCTAGTGGTGGTGAAGGTTCAGCACTATATAAAAGTAAAGATGGAGGAGATAGTTGGGAATTGTTATCGGATAAAGAAGGTTTTCCAAAAGGAGTTTTGGGTATTATTGGCGTGACTGTATCCCCAATAAACCCGCATAGAATATGGGCCTTGGTTGAATCAGAAAAGGGAGGCTTGCTTCGCTCTGATAATGGAGGTTCAACATGGAAACGAGTAAATAGTGACCGTTCATTGCGACAACGGGCATGGTATTATTCACGTGTTTATGCAGATACCGAAGATGAAGATAAAGTACATGTGCTTAATGTGCGTTATCATCAATCTACAGATGGTGGAAAAACCTTTAAAAGCTATCGAACGCCACATGGAGATCATCATGACCTATGGATAGCACCGGAAGATGCAAATAGGATTATTATTGGAGATGATGGAGGTGCCCAAATTTCCTATGATGGAGGAATTCATTGGTCTGAATATACCAATCAACCTACGGCACAATTTTACCGTGTAACAACCGACGATCATTTTCCTTATCGTATCTATGGTGGTCAGCAAGATAATTCAGCGATCAGAATTTCACATCGAAGTAAGGGTGGGCATATTACTGAAGATGATTGGGAATCAACTGCTGGAGGTGAAAGTGCACAGATCGCTATTGAAGAGAATAATGAAGTGGTGTATGGAAGTAGTTATTTAGGTTTTTTAATGCGTTATGATTACAGAAGTGAAGAGTCAAGAAATATTAATGTTTGGCCATGGACTCCTGTAGGACATGGGGTTGAAGATATGAAATACAGGTTCCAATGGAATTTCCCTGTATTTATTTCACCCCATGATAATAGTAAACTATATGTTGCTTCAAATCACTTACATGTCTCTTATGATGGTGGTGGTTCATGGAAAGAGATAAGTCCAGACCTCACTCGAAATGATAGTGCTAAGCTCGTTTCGTCAGGTGGGCCGATAACACAGGATAATACTGGGGTTGAATATTATTGTACTATTTTTTCTGCTACGGAGTCACCCTTTGAGAAAGACCTTATTTGGACAGGTTCGGATGATGGACTTGTTTTTATTTCTAGAAATGGGGGAGAGGATTGGCTTGATGTTACACCGAAAGAAATACCCGAATGGATGATGATCAATAGTATAGACATTGATCCTTTTACACCTGGGGGTGCGTACATTGCAGGTTCTCGCTATAAAAGTGGTGACGACCATCCATATTTATACAGAACGAAGGATTATGGTAAAACGTGGACGAAGATAACGACAGGGATACCAGACGACTATTTTACGAGAGTACTAAGAGCGGATCCAAATAGAAAAGGACTCCTATATGCAGGAACTGAAAGAGGAATGTATATTTCTTTTGATGATGGTAACTCCTGGAGTAAATTTCAACTAAACCTTCCTATAGTTCCTATTACTGATCTTGTGATAAAGGATAATAATTTAATTGCTGCTACACAAGGGAGAAGTTTTTGGATGATAGATGACCTTACTGTATTGCATCAATTAGCAGAAGAGATTAATAATGCTGAATTCTATCTCTATACACCTAAGTCATCCTATATTATGGATGGCTACAAAGGCGGTAAATCTCTAAAGTCAGGGGAAAATCATCCAAGTGGTGTAATGTTTTATACCTATTTTAAAAATAAACCTGATAGTAGTCAGAAAATTAGTCTAATTATTAAAAATGCTGAAGGTGAAATAATTCGAACTTTATCAAAGGAAGCGAAAGAAAAGTCGGATAAATGGACACCAAAAGACAGCACTCGTCTAATTGTTTGGAATATGCATTATCCAGACCCATTGAAAATTAAAGGGATGTTTTTCTTTTGGGTGATGCAATCAGGACCTTCTGCAATACCTGGAGAATATGAAGCCGTACTAAAAGTAAATGAGGACTCTGTAAATACTAGATTCCAATTGCTAATGGATCCAAGAGTGAGTGCTACCCAAGAGGATCTTCAGGCACAGTTTGATTTCTTAATTGATACTCGTGATAAGCTCACTGATATGCATCAATGTATTATTGATATTCGTGCTACTAGAAAACAGATCAATGAACTTAATGAAAAGTTGGATGAGGAGAATAAAGAATTAATGGATGAAGGAAAAAGAATTGACTCATTGATGTCGATAATTGAACAAGAGTTTTATCAAACCAAGAATAAAAGCGAACAAGACATGCTTAATTACCCAATAAAGCTTAATAATAAGCTAGGTCATTTATCAGCACTCGCTAATATGGGGTACAATCGTCCAACAGATCAGATGTATGCGTTGAAAGAAGAGTTATTTATTGAAATCGATGCCTTATTAAATGATTGGGAAAAGCTGAAGCGAATTGATATTAATAATTTAAATCTCTTGGTTTATAAAGCTAATATTAATGCGATTTCAATACCCGATTGATCTTTAATAGGAGTATATTGTCGGATTTATGATTTATGTCAGTTTTTAATAGAAGAATCATCATTGATTGGTTCTTCACGTAAATATAATTTAGTTAAGATTTAATTTAAAACCCAATACAATGAAAAACAATGCCTTAAAGTTCTTTTCCGTGTTATTCACAATAGCATTAATTGGTTGCGCTGCACCAAGTGATAATACTGAAAATACCACATCAAGCAGTAATGATGCTGCTGCAAAAACCCACAGTCAAGCTGGAATCAATGATAGCGAGTCGGCTAACAATATTTTAAATATTGCTATTTCTTCTCCTGATCATACTACTTTGGTTGCTGCTGTTCAAGCTGCTCAAATTGAACATGTTCTTGTAAATGCTGGTCCATTAACAGTATTTGCTCCAATAAATGATGCATTTGCTGCACTTCCTGAAGGAACGGTTGAAACATTATTGAAGCCTGAGAATAAAGCTGATTTGGCTAGAATTCTTACACGTCACGCTGCACCAGGTACATACAAAACAATGTACTTAAAAGATGGAATGACCCTTTATATGGCTACTGGAGATTATCTTCCAGTTGTTATAAAAGATGGTGATTACTATGTTGGTGGTGCAAAAATTTTAGCATCCATTGATTGTTCAAATGGTATCGTTCACGTAGTAGATAAAGTTATTTTACCTGAATAGATTCATGACTAATTGTTTAGGTAAGCCCATCTTTTAATAAGGTGGGCTTTTTAATGCCCTAAAATTCTATATGTAATTGGCTTACAGTACTAATGACATCAGAATAATTAACAATATATAGATTGGAATTATTACTCGACTCGATTTCATCAAAGCGATTTTTTCCAATTAAGCTATTAACTAAATAAGGGGTGGTATTCGAATGCCCAACAATTAATATTTTTTGCCCTTTATGTTTATTAGCTAATGCAATGATATCAACAGTTTTCGCATTATAATAAATAATTTCAAGACCCGCTTGTTGGGCTGTTACAGCGGCAGTTGCTATCGTTCTTTTTGTCTCTGTCGAATAAATAGCATCAAAGGCTTCAAATTTAAAGACTTCGGCTCAATTAATTGCTCGTTTTTCACCTCTATATATTCTGTCCGATTGACCAGAGGTATAAGCATATTGCATAAAAGTTCCATTATCACCCATAATAACTATAAGTGTGTTTTCGGTAATACCTAATCTATCAACCTCGTCAATAATTTCTCCAACCCATTCAGCCATTAATACAATTTCTTTCTGCAATAGGGCCCCCATTAAGGGTTCTAAATTCCTCTATATCTGATATGGTGAAAGAAAGAGTAAAAAGTAGCCAATAATTTAAATTTATATATTATTTTATGATGTGATCATACATTGGTAATACTTCATATTTCGTTGTGCAGCGTTATTTTACTTTCCACCTAAATGAAGGAAAACACCAAACCCAAAATCACCTAAGATCATAGCCTTACTATTTACACCTACTCCACCACCACCAGATCCAACATATAAGCTCATGCCTTTGGGTTTAAATGGCATTAGCGCTCTTGCCTGTAAACGAATTCCAAAGAAGTTGGTTAAATAAATTTTGGCACCACCACCTAGGCCTATATTAAAAGCCCATAGGTCTGAAACAAACATATCAGATTTATATGTTGTAGCTCCTATGTTTAATAATCCAAAGGGCACTACTTTGCCCATTGGAATATTCATTTCAAAACCAAGGTTATAATATTCATTAATGTAAGAATCTCGTCTGTCATTATAGCGGGATGGGTAATACGAAGTAAAATCAACATTTGATTCAAGCCTTGAATAACCCAATCTAACTTTCATAGTGGGTTTAACTGCAATAACGAGTTCAGCACCATAACTTGACCCGCCATGAAATTTTAATTTACCCTCATAAAATTTCATATTACTGTTTGTTTGGTAAGCTGTCCAAATCACTATTTCTGTGCCTCCATATATTTTCACCTTGTTTGTCGGTTGAGATTGCTCTGCATTTGCTGTTTCCGTTGCAACACTATCTGTTGTCGTTGTTCCTCCTTCAACCTGAGAAAAGCTAGTAAAATTGATTAAAGCGAAAAGAATAAAAAAAGGATATTTCATTGATAAAAATTTAATCATTACTAATAAAGTAATAAGATTAATACTTTACTTTCGATAATACTATCAAAAAACGGCCAGTGGTAAATCAACGAATTAGACGTCGAATTCCACCTTTTATAAAGTGGGCTTTTTAATGCCTTATAATTCGATAAATAGTAAACTGACAGTGCTTTGTGAAGAAGAATAATTTACAATGTAAAGATTGGAATTATTACTCGACTCAATTTCTTCAAAGCGATCTTCACCAATTAAGGTGTTTACTAAATAGGGGGTAGTATTAGAATGACCAACGATTAAAATCGTCTTCCCTTTATTTTCCATAGCTAAAGTTATGATATCAACAGTTTGCGCATTATAATAAGTAATTTCAAGTCCTGATTGCTCGGCTGTAGGAGTGGCAGTTGCAATGGTCCTTCTGGTATCGGTTGAATAAATAGCATCAAACTTCACAGATTCAAATACCTGAGCCCAATGTATCGCTCTTTTCTCACCTCTTTCTGTAAGAACAGGATCTTTACTTCCATCCTTTACTTTTTCAGCATGTCGTAGTAAATAGATCTGTGTAATATCATCTGATTGTCCATATCCTATTTGATATGTAATAAATAGTAGGAGGATGATCAATATATTCTTCATCATTGATAAATGTTTTAATTATTATTAAAAAAGCAAACTAATGTAAGTACTCGATTAGAAAAATACTGTTTTTTATACTTAGATCACCATGGATTTTTGTAAGAATTAATGTTATGAAAGCTCCTATTTTATAGCTATTATTGAAAATTGAAAAATGCACGACAACTTTAACCATTAAACCATGAGAAAAAGTTTACAATTAGTCAGTATTTTACTCTTTACATTTTGCGTTTCCCTTTCCTCATTTGGACAAGAAACGGTGGGTAAAATAAAAACATCGGGAGAGCTGCGTGTGGGTATGACAGCCACTCAACCCCCTTACTCAATGATGGCTAAGGACAGTAGTATTATCGGTTTTGAAGTAGATATTGCTGAATACATTGCTGATAAAATGGGCGTTAAATTAGTGACGGTCAAAATGAAGTTTGCTGATCTATTACCTGCTTTAGAAAGTGGTGATATTGATGTGATCATGTCGGGAATGACAATGACAACCGAACGTAATATGGGTGTTGCTTTTATTGGTCCTTATCAAATATCAGGTAAAACCATTCTTACTTTTGCTCAGGTTTATGCAGATGCAACAAGTGTTGATGAGCTCAATAAGGGAAGTGTGAAAATTGCTGCTATGAAAGGTAGTACAAGTGAAAAATTTGTTACTAAGAATATGCCTAAAGCTAAGCTAACAACTACTAGCGACTATGATGAAGCGATCAAACTTCTTAATAAGGAAAAAGTTGGGATTTTAATTGCTGAAACAGGTATAATAAGGTATACAATGCTTCGTCATCCGGAAAGTGGATATGTGAGTTTGGAAGACCCTTTTAATTATGAACCAATTGGAATGGCAGTAATGCCAAGCGATTATCTTCTAATAAACTTATTGGAAAACTTGATCGATGAGTTGGAAGAAAATGGTGAACTTGAAGGAATTGAAAGCGATTGGTTTTGGGATGATGCTTGGTTAGAATTAGTTGATTAATAACACGATAATAAATATAAATTAAAAATTAGATTGAAATTATGAAAAGAATATTTTGGATTGTAACAATGATGCTATTCGTTGTTACTTTAAATGCTCAGAATGAATCAGCATTAAATAACATCATTAAGAATGGTGAGATCAGAGTTGGAATGTCAGGTAATCAACCGCCTTACTCAATGACTTCTCTTTCTGGTACGATGATAGGTTATGAAGTTGATCTAGCAACAATATTAGCAGGCGCTATGGGAGTTGAATTAAAATTAGTTCAAATGCCTTTTGGAGAGTTATTACCTTCTTTAGAAGCAGGTAAAATTGATGTGATCATGTCTGGAATGACGATTACTCCAGAACGAAATATGAATGCCTTATTTGTTGGCCCTTACATGGTGTCAGGTAAAACAATAATGACAACTGCTGCACGATTAGCAGTATTGGATGAACAAGAAAAGATCAATCAATCAGAAGTTTCTCTAGTTGCTTTACAAGGCTCTACAAGTGAAGATTTTGTAAGAGAACTTCTTCCTGATGCACAACTGACCTTGGCTAAAGATTATGATGAAGCTGTGTCTATGGTTATAAATGGAGACGTTAATGCTATGATTGCAGATGCGGAAATTTGTTTAGTAAGTATCTTAAGAAATCCAGATCAAGACCTAGTAGCACTTAACCAACCATTAACTATTGAGCCTATTGGAATGGCGCTACCGGCTAATGATTATTTGCTTGAGAATATGGTAAGAAATTACTTCTCGTCATTGCAAATGGTAGGCGCGCTTGACCTTCTAGAGATTAAATGGTTTGAAAATGGAGAGTGGTTGATGCAGATCAAATAAAGATCCATTAAATTGAATTTATTAAGGTCGTTCCGAACCGATTGTTATCGGTTTTCAGAACGACCTTTTATTTTTTAATAATTTTCAAGCAGATATTCACTTTGTAGAAAAATCTTAAAGAGTTGCTTAGTATTGGTAAAAGGCAATGAATAGTAGAAAAACACATATTCTCAATTTTATTAATGATCACTTAGGTATTGTATTATTCCTTTTTATGGGAACGATTGCATTATTTACTTTCGATGAGCATGGAATGGGGTGGGATGAAGTGATACAACGAAAAACGGGACTGCTCAATTATAATTACATTTTTTCTGGTAATGATGAGCTATTAAGATCAAAAGATAAAGATTATGGAGTAGCTTTTGAAGTGCCATTGATCATTATCGAAAAGACCTTAAGGATGACTGATACCCGTTCTGTTTATTTGATGAGGCATCTTATTACACACTTCTTTTTTCTATTGGGAGCGCTATTTATTTTCAAACTTGCTCTCTTTCTATATAAAAACAAAATAGTGGCTACGATCGCCTTTTTAATGATCGTATTGCATCCTCGACTATACGCACACTCATTCATTAATACAAAGGACATTCCCTTTCTATCGATGTTTATTGTAAGCCTCTATTATATGGCTGTTGCGTTTAAGAATAAAACCTTACTGAATTTTACTATTCTTGGGTTTAGTTTCGGAATACTTATCAATTTACGAATCATGGGAGTGCTCCTTCCCAGTGCAGCTCTGCTATTTTTATTGATCGATGCACTTAAAGATAAAACATATCTTCTTCATCTAAAATTGACAGTAACCTTGCTTTTAAGCGCAGTTTTACTCTTGATCCTCACTTGGCCCTTTTTATGGTCAGATCCGTTCGGTAATTTTATAGCAGCATTTAAAAGCATGTCAAATTTTAAGTGGAGCAATTGGGTTTTATTAGGGGGTGAATTAATTAGAGGGAATAACATTCCCTGGTATTATATTCCTTTATGGTTTAGCATTAGCACTCCACTTATATATCTTTTTGCGGGTTTATTGGGTTCTATTATACTCCTCCTACAGTCTATCAAAAGGCCCATCTATTTCTTTAGTAATTCAATGGAAAGAAATAATATTTTGTATCTGGCCTCTTTTATTCTTCCTGTATTAGTTGTTATTATTATGAATTCCACTTTATATGATGGGTGGCGACAATTGTATTTTATTTATCCATCATTTGTACTGATAGGACTCTATGGGATGAATTACCTAATCCAACAGAATAAAAAACAAATAGTATTAATTTTAGCAGCGGTTTCATTCGTATCCGTATCTATTTTTATGATTTTAAATGCCCCTTTTCAACAAGTTTATTTTAATGAGTTATTGTCTTTTAAATCAGATGAATACATTAGAAAAAACTTCGATTTTGATTATTGGGGAGCATCCTACAAACAATCGTTAGAATATATACTTGATAATGATGAGACAGAGGTTATTTCTATTGCTGTTGCCAACAACCCGGGAATCTATAATTTAAATATATTAAAGCCTGAAGACCGAAAAAGGGTCATAATCGTTCCATTGGAAGAAGCAAGCTACTTTATTACTGAATACAGATTTCACCCTCAAGATTATGATGAACTACAAGGCATGGAATTTCATTCATTTAAAGTGGGAAACAATACCGTCAGTCAAATATTTAAAGTAGTAAATAATTAAATATTTATAGTCTTTTCGATCAAAACATCCGTCTCAATATCTTTAAATTTATAATTACAATAAATTCTTTAGCAAGGAGTTATAGCTTATAGAACTAACCTATCTGCTTAATGAAGAGCCTTTTCCTTCTTTTTATCTTATTGCCTCTGTTTAGTATTGGGCAAGAATTAAACGACACTACAATTGTACATCATGGTGAAACTTTTAAGAATGAGATTTCCGTCAATTTATTTAATATCACGGAGGTTTTATGGATAACAAATGGCACAAATCGTATGCTAAATACAAACTTTGTGAATGGAGTTAAATATAAAAGGCATTTTGGAAAGAACGCGATTCGAATTGGTTTAAATTACTTTAGCTATGAACCTAGTGTTGAATACGCAAACAGTGAACTCATTGGCCAACAGAAAGAGATTGAACTTAAAATTGGCTATGAAAGGAAACTTACTTCAGATCAATTTCATGTTTTTATAGCCAGCGATCTCTTTTATTCCTTTGGTGAAGTTAGTAATGGGGATAATCCTGAGCGTATTTTTATTGGAGAAAAGATTGATTATCAGATTAGAAAAATTGGGATATCACCAACCCTCGGAATTAATTATAGACCATTTTCTCGATTTTCGATTAGCATAGAAACAAATTGGGACATCGCTTATTTTGAATTAAAAAGCGAGGATCTACCCAGTACTTTCAACGATTTTAAGGTCTATTTTAATTACTTAGGGCTACTATCGGCCAATGTTCATTTTTAGTTTTTGAAAAGAAATTTGAGAAACCCAATTGAATCAGTAATTTTTATACGTGTATTACACTATTTTATCTAACGATTGGTTATGTATCTTTATATGCTAATGAAATTAGACTTTTGAAAAGAAAAATTTTACAATTACTTGTCCCAAGCATTATTATTTTGAGTCTATTTACTCAATGTCAATATTATTCTTTCCGAAAGTCTGTAAAACCCAATTTTAATATTCTCTTTAATGAGGGTGAGTCAAGCCAACATTATATCGTCCATTCGGATAGTGTGATGATGGAATTGAAAAATGTAGTTGTAGATTTAGATAGGGATAGAATAACAGGAACCTTAGATGAATTCGATGGTTTATCTCTCCACTATTATAATAAAATACGTACAAATGCGAATGGTGAGCGACTTCAAATTAGAAAGAAAAAAACAGATGATATACTTGCAGTCGATCAGACCCACATTTTTATATCGGATACTAATTTAACGTTCAATGATTCAATTAGCATAGCATTTGAAGAAATTTTTAAAACGGAAGTACTCAGAAATGCTATTGTAAGAAATAGAAAAGGAAAGGGCGGTGATATTAAACTAATATTTATGCTTTCATCGAGTAAATCCTTTTCAAATTGAATAAATAAAAGTCCAAATGACTTGCTTTTACACTTGGTTTTTACATAGAATAAAAGTAATTGACAATAAAAAAAGCCAACACTTTAAAAGCATTGGCTTAATTCTATAATTAATATTTATTTACTTTACTCCTGTCCCAAAATCATGCAATAATTTAGCATGCTGAGAAATAGCATTTCTGAATGTAGGCATCACATTATAAGGAACACCATATTCCTCTGCTGTCTTCTTCACAATCTTACTTAAATTCTTATAATGAACATGGCATATATTTGGAAATAGATGATGCTCAATCTGAAAATTAAGTCCACCAACATACCATGATAGTAATTTGTTTGTTGGAGCAAAATTAGAAGTGGTCAGCAATTGATGAACTGCCCAGTTATTATCCATTTGACCCGATTGATCAGGAAGTGGAAATTCCGATGTAGGAACAACATGTGCTGGTTGAAATACTATTGCTAATAAAAACCCTGCAATAAAATGCATGATCACATAGAAAAGTATAATGAAATACCAGGGTGTTGAAGTGACTATAATTGGAAGAGCGATCAAATAACCATAATAGACCACTTTAGAGATCAATAATTGAATGAATAATTTATTAAAGTTCTTATCCACCTTTTTAGTTAAGCCCATTCGCTTATAGCGGAAAAGTTGTTTAAAGTCCTTTACTGTAGACCATTGTAAGGTCATAAGAGCATATAAAAACCAAGCATATAAATGTTGAAAACGATGTGCCTTATGTCTTTTTTGATGCGGAGAAAAACGCATAATTCCACCAGGACTAATGTCTTCATCTATACCGCTAACATTAGTATAAGAGTGATGCAATACATTGTGTTGAATTTTCCAATTAGTAGCACTGGCACCTAAAATATTAGCCAGTAATCCAAGTAATTTATTAACAGTTCCGTTTTTTGCATAGGCACCGTGATTCGCATCATGCATAACTGAAAACCCAATTCCAGCCATTCCAAAACCCATTATCATCCATAGCCCTGCTTGTATCCACAAAGAAGCAAATACATCAAAGATCATTAGAAAATAAGGAACAAAATACATTGCTAATAGGGCAATGGTCTTTATTACCATCTTGTAATTACCAAAACGTGTAATATTGTTTTCCTTAAAGTGTTCTTGAACCCTTGATCGTAATGTGCTGAAAAATTCAGCATTCGTTCGTGTAGCGAACTTTATATTACTGTAATCCATAGTTAATGTTTTCTATAATTGGGTGCAAAGAACTACAATTTTTTCAACTTGTATTATGATTGAGCGCACAATTTATACATTAATGGGTGTTTATTATTCGATACTATTGGATTGAAAAGTTAGCTATATGTCGGTAAAGCACTAAAATTTAATGAATTGTGAATTGATAATTATCGGGCACAATGAACGCAGAACACAGATTGTGGACGTAAGGCAATTCTTTTTAGTGGAATGGTTTCGCCGCATTTGGCACATTTTCCAAAATTGGGATCATCTAATTTAGTAAGTACATATTCTAAGCTCTTGAGCTTCTCTTCTGATGTGCGTAATGCGGCCTCATTAATACTTTTGTTATTAATAGCATCCATTCTCGAAACTCTTCCAATCGCACAATCAGGAGCAATAGGTTTAGTTAACTCTTTATATTCTTCGATTTGAACACGCGTAATGTCGATCTCTTTATTGATCAATTGTTCTATCTCTACTAATTGCTCCTTATTCATATTGTCAACTACAGTTATATTAAGTGAAATATAGCTAATTAAAAGATCTTGCAAAACTTAACATAAAATTTACATTATAGACGATATTATGTATGATATTTGAAGAGAGAAAAATATGCATATGACTGAAAATGCTTATTTCATTTTTGTTGTAATTCTATTCTTACTTGCTGTTTTCGACTTAATTATTGGTGTCAGTAATGATGCTGTAAATTTTTTAAATTCTTCTATTGGTTCACGTGTAGCAAAACGTAAGACCATTCTTATTATAGCAGGAGCAGGTGTTTTATTTGGAGCCGTTTTTTCCGGTGGAATGATGGAGGTTGCCAGGAAAGGGATCTTCAACCCTGAGATGTTTGTTTTTTCAGAATTGATGGTGGTCTTTATGGCTGTTATGCTAACTGACATTATTCTATTGGATATGTTCAATACCTTTGGAATGCCAACAAGTACAACAGTTTCTATAGTTTTTGAACTGCTTGGGGCTGCCTTTGCTGTATCCATGATTAAAATTTTCTCTGCAGGAGGTGAGTTAGCTGATCTGACTTTGTATTTGAATCATAGTAAAGCACTACAAATCATCGGTGGTATTTTCCTTTCCATCTTTTTTGCTTTTGCTATTGGATGGCTAATAATGAGCTTTTCTCGAATTGTTTTTTCCTTTGATCTTAGGTCCAGTGTAAAAAAATATGGAGCTGTATTTGGTGGATTGGCAATTACAACCATCGTTTATTTTATACTGATAAAAGGAGCAAAGGGCAGTACATTGATCAGTAATGATCTCTTGCTATGGATCAATGAGAATACTTTATTGTTAATAGGGGTAAATTTTGTTTTTTGGACCATCTTAAGTTTAATAGGACAAAGAGTATTTAAGCTGAGCATCCTTCGCTTCGTCGTATTAAGTGGAACTTTTGCCTTAGCCATGGCCTTTGCAAGTAATGACCTGGTTAATTTCATAGGTGTACCCATTGCCGGTTTTGAGTCCTATATTGAGTTTGCTGCAGGTACTATTCCAGCTGATGAAATGAATATGGGGTTTTTGGCGAATAAAGTAAAAACCGACCCATTGCTGTTAATTCTTGCCGGACTGATCATGGTCGTAACTCTGGTTTTCTCTAAGAAAGCACGGACCGTTACCGAAACGGAGGTTAATTTGGGAAGACAAGGTTTTGGGAGTGAACGATTTCGGCCGAATTATCTGTCCAGATCAATTGTACAAATGGGAGTCTCATTAGCTTCAGTTTTTAGTGGTCTTATGCCCGCCTCAATGAAGCAACGATTAAGTGATAAATTTGTAGAAATAGAGATTCACACTGATCTTGAAGAGGAGGATAAACCCGCATTCGACCTTTTAAGAGCTTCTGTTAATCTTGTGGTCGCCAGTATTTTAATCGCCTTTGCAACATCATTAAAATTACCATTGTCTACCACTTATGTATCGTTTATGGTGGCTATGGGAGCGAGTTTAGCCGATTATGCCTGGGATAGAGAATCAGCTGTTTATCGTGTTGCTGGTGTTTTAAGTGTTATTGGAGGGTGGTTGTTTACAGCTATTATCGCTTTTACATCTGCTGCTACACTGGCCCTAATGATCTTTTACGGTGAGTTATATATGGTAATAGGATTAACCCTATTAGCCGCTTTCCTTATCATGAGATCAGCGAAGTTTCATTCAAAAAGAATGAAAGAAAAACCAACACTTATTGCTAGCATAATTGCACGTAAAAATATTAAGGCAGATGAAGTAATAAATGAATGCCTGGAGCATATTGATGAAACCCTTAGTACAACGGATTACGTTTTTAAAAAATGCATTTTGGGTCTTTCGGAAGAGGATAAGCAAATTATAAAGAAAGCGAGGAAAAGATCGAAAGGGCAGGACAGTAAAATCGATCAACTTTCGCGTACTGTATTTCATTATGTACAAAAGATGGAGAGCGAAAATGGGGAGATGGCGCAGTTTTATATATATGTTCTAAGGTACTTGACCAATATTAAAAAGTCGATAATACAGATTTCAACTATTTCATATAAGCATATCGATAATGTGCATAAACCCATGGAGATCGTTCAAATTGAAGAATTATTCGAGATTTATGAGGAGTTGAGCGCCTACATTAGTCTGACAAAAGAATCATTGTCAGAAATGAATACGATCAAATACAATAGTATTGCTGCTAGGAAGGAAAGCATATATCAAAGCAGTGTTGTTTTATTAGAAAGACAGATAATGAGAATGAAAAGTAGAAGCAGCAGCAGAGAAAGTAGTGTGCTGCACCTTTCAATTATCCTTGAGTCTCAAAGTCTGTTACGCTATATTTCTGATCTGGCAGAACTTTTTATTCAGAAAACTAAGAAATGATCTTTAACACGAATAATCCTTAATAATAGTATCTTTCAACAGGAAAAATTAGAATATTTATTATGGATTTAAAAGGATCAAAAGTACTCCTTACCGGAGGAAGTTCAGGGATTGGAAAAGCCACAGCCATTGCTTTACTTAATAAGGGAGCAGATGTTTTAATCACCGGAAGAGATAAAGCAAAATTAATTAGCTGTGCCCAAGAGCTTAATTGCAAATATGTTTTAATGGATTCATCAAATTTTGATGAAATACCTGGACAATGTAAAGAAGCGGTAGATATGCTCGATGGTGTTGATATATTAATTAATAATGCAGGGATAGGTACTTTCGATTTGCTTGATGATATTAGTATAAAAGACCTACAGGCTATTTACAATACGAATGTTTTTGGTGTGGCGTTGATCACTCAAGAGATCATAAAACATTTTAAAGAACAGGGTTCTGGAAATATAATTAACATTGGATCAACAGCAGCTACAAAAGGCTTTGCACATGGAACGGTTTATTCTTCTTCTAAATTTGCATTAAGAGGAATGACACAATGCTGGCAGTCAGAATTAAGAATGCATAATGTTAGAGTAATGTTAGTCAACCCGAGTGAAGTACCCACAGCCTTTAATGTGGATGATAGAAAGGAAAAAGGACTGGTTGATAATAAATTACATCCTGAGGACATCGCTCATGCCATCGTTAGTAATTTAGAAATGGCAAATAGAGGGTTTATTCCTGAATTAGCTGTTTGGGCAAGCAATCCTTTTTAGTTTTAATGTGAGAAATATCCTATTTCTAGCTATATATTAGCGTGAATTTTGCCAAGATAAAATTAAGCTAGTCGATGCTATTAACTGATAAAATATCAAAGAATAATATTTATTCTTACTTATGGCATGCTGTCTTTTTGGCATTAGCCTCTAACCTGATCGATATTGATACGATCATTCCTGCAATGTTGATCGATGCAGGAGGGAGTTCGATGCATATTGGTATTCTGACTGCTATTATGCTTGGTGGATCTAGCTTTGCTCAACTATTCTTCACTCCATTTTTAAGCAATAAATCCCGTAAAAAGGGATTTTTAGTTTTTGGTATTAACCTTAGGATATTCGCCCTATTGGGATTAGGCTTGCTTCTGTATTGGTTTACCGAAAGAAGTGAAAGTAATGTAGTCATCTGGACTATTTTTATTTTGATTTCGTTGTTTTCAGTCAGTGGTGCTTTTGCTGCTATTGGTTATAGTGATATTTTGGGTAAATCCGTATTTGAACACAAAAGGAAGTCATTCTTGTCTTCACGTCAAGCGATTTCTTCTGTTGGTATTCTTGCATCTGCCTATTTTGCAGCTGAAATATTAGTATCCTTTGATTATCCTTTAAATTATTCTTGGTTGTTTATAATTGCGGGAATAATGCTTGCTATTGCCTCCTTAGGTTTTTGGAAACTAGAAGAGATTCCTGGCCCAAAGGTGCACATTGGTAGTTTAAAAGATTATTTAATGATCATCATTAGTGAGATCAAAGAGAACAAGCGCTTAGCTAACTATCTATTAATGATAAACACATTAGGTGTTAGTCTGGCCTTAATGCCATTTCTAATACTGTATGCAAAAGAAATGTATACAATTGATAATACTGATGTTGGAATGTATTTACTTTTAAAAGTAATTGCGGGTGTTATAAGCGGAACGCTGTTATTCTATTTTGCTAAACGCTTAAAATATACACCACTATTATATGCAACGAGCATAATTGCTTTATTTATTCCACTCTCATTAATGATCTATTCAAGCTCATCCTTACTTGGATTGTACTTTTTTTTAGGAGGAGTGATGTACACTTTTTATAAGATTGCAATAGAAGGAGTACTTCTTGAGATATCAGATCACAAGAACAGAACAATTTATATTGGAATGGTAGGAGCAGGAAATATTCTTCCGGCGCTTTTCCCAATCTTTGGAGGATGGCTTATACCACACTTTGGGTTTAATTACTTTTTCTTACTGTTTTCAATTATAATTCTATTCTCTATTTACTTTATTAAGTGTTTGAAATGCAGGAAGTAGGGATAAAAACAATTACATCTTTCTTTTAGGACCTAAAACCCTGTAATTAATTGAAACCAATACAGATTTTCTATCACCAATAAAACCAACCTCACTTCTTAATTGCCAGGCTTTATTAAATTGAAATTGTGCACCTAAAATACCATTCCATAATTCCTTAGTTTGTTTATCCATACTATAAGAAATAACAGCACCACCATCTAAATTATCAATTCTGTCAACGATAGGGTCTATTACATTATCAACAGTAAGCTTTTGTTGTAAACTCAGATCATTATAATTTTCAATTTTCCATGCATCATAATCAGCTACTATCTCATCCTTCCTATCCCAAGTTTCTTGAGGTAATGCGTCATACAATGATATAGCCCCAGTTGTTTTAGTATTCATGCTAACGCGCATTGCACCTGCCCAAATATTTATATTTCTATACGGTTTATGCTTAAAAACAAAACTGTGTCCGATTCTTAATCCGACTACATTCACTTGTGTAGCCTCCTCAAGCAATTCAGGTTTATTCCACGTGAAATTTACATCTACAGAGATCCATACCGGACCAACACCTCCAGCACCCAAAATACCAAATCCAGTAGTAGTTAAGCCTTGATCAACAACGGATACTAAGTTTACAGGAGCAACCAATTCCACCTCTGTTTTTGTCCTACCAACACCAAATAAACCATAAACATTTATAAATGGAAGTATCCAAATATCCGGTCGGAAATTAGTTGAAAAGGATGTGTTCTGATTGTCTCCAAACTCAATAAAATCAACTTCTGTTAGAGGAATATCGTTGTTATCAGTTTTAAGACCAAGTTGTAAATTATCTATAGTAACACCTTGATTCATCCATATAAAATTAGCCATGACTCCAACAGGGTAGGGGATGTCAAATCCTTGCTTATAGGCACCTCGTCCTAAAATGGGTAGTATTCGATCGTAATCAATGCTTTTTAAGCTATCCGTATATGTTTGGTGCTTTGATTTTACTTTTTTATTAGAATATTGTGCATCAATGTTTATAGAGGTAACCAGAAAGATAAAAAGAGGAATAATTGTTTTAAGTATGCGCATTACTATGCTTTAATTTTTAATTAATAAACCAGGTAAAAATAGGTTTAGATTTTTTTAATTAATCAATTAATAAACATGTTTTTAAACAAGCAATTGTAAATTACTTTGGTACAGAGTGAGTAAAAGAATCATAAATAATCTGTTCTTTCGGTCAACAGGTAAAATATATTTCCAATTTAATTATTTTTGGTTATTGTTAATGTGAAAACGATAGATCAATCGAGCCTCTAAGATCATCCCGTCTTTAAAATCTGAATTTAATTGTTCGCGCTCATCACCAATACGGAAGGAAGAGAGTCCAAAAGTAACCTTATCTGTTTCATCATAAATTCGGTATCTCCTACCTATTGAGTAGCCAATTTTAGTTTGAATGATTAAACTACTTGTTGGTTCAAACTGAAGATATAACATGGGTTCATTACTCGACTTCACTAGGTATTCACCGTTTTCAGCAAATTGAGGCTCATTTATATTATAACTTCTTACAAAGGCACTAAAACTCATACCAAGTCGAAACCAATCGTAAAAGCGATAATTTACATCTGCCCAAACCGGTAAGGAAGCATTGATCTCTAGCTTATTATTAGGACTCATATAATACAAGCCAATAAGAGGTACGAAAAAGGGACCAAATAATTCACCATTATAATACATCCCAAATTGGTATTTTAAATTCGCTTTTTTTGAATATTTATACATTACATAAGCTCCAAATTGAAAGTCATCGGAACCCACTTTTTTTAGGTCAGAAGACAATTTGGGCATCAACATATAGGTCCCCGTCCACTTTTCACCATGCTTAATATTCATTCCTAATTTTAATAATATAGTGTAAACGGAAGTTAGATCAGGAGTTACAGGGTTAACCTTAGTTTTAATATTTTGAAACGTTAAACCAGTAACTATTGCATTCCCACTCTTTAAAAGAATAGGGTAGGTAAGATCAAGAACAGTCTCTTGGATTCGAGTGTCCGAGAGTGAAGAGTCAAATTGATTTAAGGGAGTATTAGCATATTTAAATTTCAAAAGATCTACATAAGTTTGAGCAAGTACAGCGTAGGAGATTGAAATAAATAAAACCGTGAGTAAACTCTTTTTCATTATAGCAATGTAGTAAATAGGAGTGAATTAAATAATGAGATTAATCGTAAATTCACCTTTATGATGAACGGTAAAAATTACAGCTATAATTTTTGCAACTTTGGTAAAATTATAAACCAATGTTTACATTAATCGTATTTATATTCTTATTTATTATTTCATGGCCATTGGCGATTATTGCTCTCATCTTATATCCTATCTTTTGGCTACTATTATTACCATTTAGAATACTTGGTTTTGCAGTAGAAGGTGTGTTTAGTCTATTAAAAGAGATCTTCATGCTTCCTTCCCGTATCTTGAGAAGGATATAATGTGTAAGTGCTTAAATGTGAGTTGGATGTCTCCCTTGTCGAAGGGTTAGTTTGTAATAATTTAACCGCGGAATCCGCAGATCTATCCCAAAATATTATTTAAAAGGTCTGCGATTTTAGCGCTATTTGCGGTTAATTTTTAACAACTACTTTTACCACCGAAACACAACAATAGAATGGCTAAATCAAAAATAAACATGGCCCAGGTATTCCGTACCATTATCTGGCCAAGAAGAGGGACTTTATCTATAGGGTTGATCTTAATTATCATTAGTAGAATGGCAAGTTTGGTGCTTCCGGGAGCAAGTAAATACCTAATGGATGATGTTGTAGTTGGGAAGGATATGCACATGCTAAAGCTTCTCTTACTCGCTGTTACCGGTGCGATCGTAGTACAAGCGATCACTTCATTTCTATTGACAAGAATCCTAAGTGTTGAAGCACAACGATTAATCTCTGAATTACGCGTTAGGGTTCAAAAGCATGTTTTACATCTACCCATTCGCTTTTTTGACAATAGTAAATCAGGAGAACTGGTTTCTAGAATCATGACTGATGTGGAAGGAGTGAGGAACCTTGTTGGAACGGGTTTAGTTCAATTGATCGGAGGTCTATTGACCTCAGTTGTCAGTTTGGTATTATTGATTCGGATCAGTCCGATGATGACGCTTTATGTACTTATTCCGGTAGCTATTTTTGGAGTAGTATCCTTAAAGGCCTTCGGCTATATCCGTCCAATTTTTAGAGAAAGAGGAAAAATTAATGCTGATGTAACGGGACGACTAACAGAAACCCTAAATGGTATTAGGGTAATCAAAGGTTTTAATGCAGAAGAGCAAGAAATATCCTCTTTTGATGCTGGAGTAATGCGTTTATTTGAAAATGTAAAGAGAAGTCTGACTTCTACTAGTTTGATCACAAGTTCTGCAACCCTGCTATTGGGACTTGCTTCTACTGGAATCATGGGAATTGGCGGCTATATGATAATGAATGATGAACTTACTATAGGTGAGTTTTTAGCTTTTACCTTGTATTTAGGCTTCATGATCGCACCGATCGTACAGATGAGTAATATTGGTAGTCAGTTGACTGAAGCCTTTGCCGGACTGGACCGTACCGAAGAGCTTATGAATATGGAGTTGGAAGGAAATGAAAAGAATAGAACAAAGACTTTAGATTCAATTAAAGGGGATATTATTTTTAAAAATGTATCCTTTCAATATGATGAAGGAAAAGAAGTATTGCATGATATTAGTTTTGAGTCAAAACCTGGATCGGTAACGGCATTGGTAGGTTCATCCGGTTCGGGTAAGACCACCATTGCAGGATTAGCCGCTTCTTTTTTAAAACCGGTTTCTGGATCTATTCTAATTGATGGAATTGAGATTGAAGAAGTGAAATTAAATTCTTATCGGAGTCATTTAGGTGTTGTATTACAAGACGATTTTCTGTTTGAAGGGAGTATTCGGGATAACATATTATTTCCAAGACCTAATGCGACAGAAAAAGATTTAGAAAATGCTGTTCGTTCAGCTCATGTACAGGAGTTTACAGATCGATTTGATGAAGGATTAGATACCTTGATAGGTGAACGAGGAATAAAGCTATCCGGAGGGCAACGGCAACGGATAGCAATTGCGCGAGCCATTTTAGCCGATCCTGACATATTGATCCTCGATGAAGCAACCTCCAACCTTGATACAGAAAGCGAAGCACTTATACAAGAAAGTTTAAAAGATTTGATGAAAGGAAGAACAACATTTGTTATTGCTCACCGCCTAAGTACAATCCGGCAAGCAGATCAAATTTTGGTGATAGAAAAAGGAGAGATAGTAGAACGAGGAAAACATGATGAATTGTTAGCAGCAAAAGGACGGTACTTTGACTTGTATACGTATCAAGCACGTATTTAATTAACCGCGGAGTACGCAGATGATACGCAAAATAAAGTGTAGTTAACTCAGCGTTTTTGCGCAATTAGCGGTTATTTTTTTCTAATTCATCATTCGTAATTCGTAATTTCCCATTCGTAATTTAATGAAATCATGATAGGAATAATTGGCCCAACAGCAAGCGGAAAAACTTCATTAGCAGTAGCACTTGCCAATAAAGTTGGAGGGGAGATCATTTCTGCAGATTCCCGTCAGGTTTATGTAGGCATGGACATTGGCAGTGGAAAAGATCTAAGTGAATTTACAATCGATGGAAAAAACATTCCCTATCACCTTATTGATATTAAAGATCCGGGATACGAATACAATGTTTACGAATACCAGGAAGATTTTTATAAAGCCTATGATAAAGTAATTGATAATAAGGCAGTAGCAATACTATGTGGAGGAACGGGTATGTATATCGAAGCTGTTCTTAAAGGATATAAAATGATAAGAGTGCCACGAAATGAAGAATTAAGAGAGCAACTTGACAATAAAGAGGACGATGAGCTGATCGCTTTATTAGCAACTTTTAAGGCACTTCATAATAAGAGTGATACATCGGATAGAAAACGCTTGGTACGTGCTATTGAAATTGAATTGTATACAAAGGAGAATAAGATTGTAGAAGAGAAGTACCCTCCAATAGATCATCAATTATTTGCTATTAAATTCGAAAGAGAAGAATTGAAGAAGCGAATTACTTTCCGACTCAAGGAAAGACTTGATAATGGAATGATAGAAGAAGTTGAAGGCTTAATAAAAAAGGGTACAACAGCAGATCAACTCAAGTTCTATGGATTAGAGTATAAATTTTTATCGCAGTATGTGATTGGAGAGATCAATTACAATGATATGTACCAAAAGCTTAATTCGGCCATACATCAATTTGCTAAACGGCAAATGACATGGTTTAGGAGAATGGAGAAAAATGGAATTATGATCGAATGGATACCCGGTGCTTATTCTTTAGATGAAAAGATTGAATATGTATTAAGCCGTTTGAAATAAAACTTCATAACTATTTTGTATTATAGCCCTCTTAACCTTGACGTCATTGGTTTTTTATAGATTATAATTTCTCTTGTTCACAAACTAATTATGATACTTTTACAAAACCAATCACTACTGAAATGAAAATATCTAATATCCGTAAGGAAGTTATGGAAACCATTGGTGAATCGATGGATGAATTCATAACTAAATATTTAAAGCCGATCGAAGAAAATTGGCAACCCGCAGATCTTTTGCCAGAATCAAAAGATACTAACTTTATTGATGAGATTAAAGAGATTCAGGAATTAGCCCAAGAAATGGATGCTGATCTATTAGCGGTTCTAATTGGGGATACAATTACAGAAGAAGCGTTGCCAACTTATGAGTCATGGTTGATGGATATAGAAGGAATCGACCAGAAGAATAAGGATAATAGTTGGACAAAATGGATCCGATTTTGGACAGCTGAAGAGAATAGACATGGTGACTTATTAAATAGATACCTTTATTTGAGCGGCCGTGTTAATATGAGAGAGCTAGAAGTTTCTACACAGTACTTGCTGGCTGATGGCTTTGACATACAAACAGCCAGAGATCCATATAAAAGTTTCGTTTATACGAGTTTTCAGGAAACGGCTACTAATATTTCACACCGAAGAGTGGCAACATTAGCAAATAAGACAGGGAATACTCGATTAGCAAAAATATGTGGCGTAATTGCAGCTGATGAAGCAAGACATGCTAATGCTTATAAACATTTTGTTGAACGTATTTTTGAAATAGATCCTAGTGAAATAATGCTTGCTTTTGAAGATATGATGAAAAAGAAAATCGTAATGCCAGCGCATTTTCTTCGTGAAACTGGTGGGAAAATAGGAGAACTATTTACACATTTTTCAGATGCAGCCCAACGATCAATGGTTTATACCACAGTTGATTACATAGATATATTAAAGTCTTTATTGAAAGATTGGGATATTGATAACATTGGTGGATTAACTGATTCTGCAGAACAAGCTAGAGACTATTTGATGGCCTTACCTAATAGATTGGAACGTATTTCAAGTAGGATTAGAATTCCGGAAAAACAGTATGAGTTTAAATGGATCTATCGTTAGGGAAGAATGATTGAATGCATTGCCCTTTGAAGCTTTAGCGTAAAAGGGAATGCTTAAATGTGAGAGTGAATAAGCGAAGCGCCTTGCTTCGTCGGAGCTTCGCGAAGGCAAGTAGGAGGATTCACTACATAACTATCAACTCCCTTCACTCCTTTTACTTCCTCCAATTCCTTTACTCCCTCCTCATTCAAAACATCCTCGTCTGCCCAGGGTTTTCCAGATCAAGTAAAAACTGCTTACGCCAAATGCCACCACCGTAACCAATCATTTCTCCATTGCTTCCAATTATTCTGTGACAAGGAATTAGTATAGCTATCCTATTATCTCCATTTGCATGCGCAATAGCACGAATTGCTTTTGGGTTTTTTAAGTGAATTGATTGTTGTTTATAACTACGTGTTTTGCCATAAGGAATTTCTGTCAAAGATCTCCAAACACTTTCTTGAAAAGGCGTTCCGGGGTAAGATAGTGGAACGGAAAACGTCCTTCTGTTTCCCTCAAAATATTCATTTAATTCAGTAGATAATTGCTCGAAATGAGAACTCTCACCAGGAATAAGCACAGCATTATGTCGTTTCTCTATCACCTCTAATTGAGTCTCTAACATCCTTCTATCGGTGAATTCAAGCAGACAAATACCATCATTAACTGCTCCGGCAAGCATAGGGCCGATAGGTGTGTCGATCCGACTGATTGAAATTTGCATTTTTTCATTTAAGGCTTCTTTGCTTTCTGCTTCTGAAACACCATGAACGATCTCTCCCATATGGTAAGATCGGTGGACCTTTGGATGAATATCATAACGAATATTTCCAAATAGATGATTGATGCGCTGATAACGCAAATATGCCTGGAAAGTTATCATATGATGCTTTTGAAACCAACGTCTCAATTTATCAGGTTCAATATCCATTTTCCTAAGATCTGCGTCTTTAATTTTTACTAATGGATTATGATCAATTTCGTTCAGGAGTTCTTCAAAATTTTGAGGAATTTCCTTGTCATTTATCATGGGTTTGCATTTCAGGCAAGGTCTGTAACCATAGTCCAAGGCTTCTTTTGTTGAAGAGAAAAAAACCATATTTTCTTTTAAAGGCTTTTTACTAAGACAGTTGGCTGTATTGAAGACACCTGAACTAACTACTCCGACATAAAAAGAAGTAGGATCATTTTCTTTGGGATGCATAAAAGCATCGTACATTTCTTTTTGCGTAGGAAGCGGGCGTGTAGTTAGATCCATACTTTTCTTTTTTGCAGTACTTTCAAAGTTACGCGACTTTCATACAAAACCCATTAATAATTCATGTTATTTGAGTAATTTTCAAATCAATAAAAAGCAAATTGAAATATTGAATGAGCAACTTGTATAAAAAACTATTTGCAGGGATCTATGATCCTTTTATGAATAAACTTGAACATAGATTTTATGATTATCGAAAAGGACTTTTAAAAGAGATAAGCGGCAATGTGCTGGAAGTAGGTTCAGGAACGGGAATAAACTTTCAATTCTATAACAACAATGTTAATTTAATTGCATTGGAGCCTTCGCCCTTTATGAAAAAAAGAGCTGAACTTAAGGTCACCACAAAATTGAATGTGGAGTTTCTTATTAATAAGATCAATGATGAGGAAGTGGAGAAAAGAATAAGCGATAAGTCATTGGACTATATTGTTTGTACGCTTGTGCTTTGCAGTGTAGATGACCCAGAAAAGGCATTGGTGAAGTTCCATAGATGGCTAAAAGACGATGGTAAATTAATTGTCTTAGAGCATATTCATTCAGAGAATAAGGTAAATAAGAAATTACAAGATGCAGTAAACCCTGTCTGGAAAAAAGTAGCCGACGGTTGTAACTTGAATAGAAATACCGATGTCCTTATTAAGCAAAATGGCTTTGTAGCAATTGAAGAGGAATACTTCCAAAGTAGTATTCGTTTCCATTCGGGTGTTTTTATTAAGGCAACTATTTAAAAAAACGATACTTTCACTTTTACTTCCTGACTGATAGCATGACCATCTCTAAATGCTGTATGCCAAGAAGGTCCTTCCTTTATCAAACGAATTGCTTCTTCGTCGCATCCGTAGCCAAGACTTTTAGTAATGGTAAAATCACTCATGCTTCCTTTCTCATCAATTCGAAATTTGACTATTACTTTTCCTTTTATTTCTGCATCAATGGCCGCTTGAGGAAATTTCATTTTATCTTTTAAATATTGCTTATACGGCCCATATCCAACACTAGGCTGAGCATCTGATTCACTTATGCTATAATCAGATTTGTCTGAAACTACATACTCATCCAATTCTACCCCAGCACTCATTGCAACAGTTAGCTCTTGCTCGTCTGCTATTTCTATACTTTCCGTGTTATATCCAATAGAGCTTACTACAATTTCGTCACCTTCTTCAGCTTCCAATTCAAATTTCCCATCAAGATCGGTTTGTGTTCCTACATCTCTATCTATATTGACCACTGATACAAAGGGAAGTGATTCATTTGTTCCTTCATCATTTACGACGCCTTTAACCGTGTTTTTTTCCTCTGCGAATGTTGCAACTTTTGTAGAACTTGCATTATTCATACTTCTGGATTGGACAATTACTTGCTCTCTTTTTGCACTTTCCTGAATAATAATTTCATCCATTATTACAGCATCCTGATCAGCTAAAGGAACTTCATAAGAAGTAATTTCTATTTCTTCAACAGTAACATCATTAGATGTATTTGTATTTTGGATATTTTGAGTAGTAGCGAAGCCTCTATTGTTGTTATCGCTTAGAGAAGTGGTTGTTGGAATAACTATGGAATCGTCAGTTTTCTTTGAACTTTTTTCTTGTTCTATTTCTGATTCAACTTCTTCTTTACCTACATGCGATTCAATTTCTTCTTTAACTTCAGTCGATTCAATTTCCTTTTTACTGTTATCTTCTAATTTCGGTTCTTTTACTTTGCTTGAATCTGTGAGTTGTTTTTGTTTCTTTTCACTGAATTGAGGTTTCTTTAGATCATTGATGAAGTAATTTGTAATAAATATTCCTGAAATAATAAGTACAAGTGCAATGGCAGCAATACGAAGAAAAGGAAATGCTTTATTCTTTTTCTTAGAATTAATTCTGCTTTCCAAACGATTACTCAGCTCATCAAGTTCAGCATCAAATTGAATATTCTGAACAGAACTTTCATATCCCTCCATCGCCTCATTACACATATCACAGCTAAGCAAATGACGCTCTATGACGTGCATTTCCTTATCGGAAAGATCTCCTCTCAAATACTGTTCTATCTGTTCCTTGGTCAGATGTGTTATATGTGATTCTATCTTACTCACGGTTTTTCTCTATACAATTTTTAATATTTCGTTTTCCATTTTGAATAAAACTCTTCACTTTCTTTAATTCGTATCCTGATTCTAAAGATACCTCATTATAAGAACGTTCTTCAAGATAGAATAGCTTAATGCAATATTTTTGCTCCTCCGATAATTTCTCCATGCATTTTTTCATTAATAGAAGATCTTCATTCAATAGGTCTTCATCATTATGATGCACGGATAGGGGTGATTCCATACTTTCAACGATCGAAAAGTCACTACTCGCGATTATTTTATGGCTTTTTCTTTTTCGCAGTTCCATCAAACAATGGTTCCTACTTGTAACATGCAACCAACTCTTAAAATTTTGGACATCATGCTTCAATAAACTATCGATCAGTTTTTCAAAGATCTGCATAACAGCATCCTTACTATCATCACTATTTTTTAAGTATTTCAAGCATACACCAAAAACAAGATGAGTATACCTACTATATAATTGTCCGAGAATTTTGAGATCACTCGTTTGCTTATACATCCCGATTAACTCGAGATCACTTTTTGAATCACTATGTGTAGGACTATTTATAAGCATTGTTATTGCAAACTATAAAAAAGCATAGCAAAAATTCAGCCTTTTTAAAAAAATCTAATTTTTATTTATGGAATATCATCAATTGCAGCATCATGTATTAAAAAACTATTTATTATGAGAAATGTAAAAGCCCTTTTAGTGATGATCCTGATGATTACATCCATCATTGCGCAAACACAAGAAATTAAGATTAGAGGAAAAGTAACTGATGCAACTAATGGCAGTGAATTACCTTTCGTCAATATTCTAATTAAAAACACAAAAACCGGAACCATTTCCGATATCAATGGAGACTATGAAATTGTAGTTAAGAATGAAAAAGCGATCCTAATTTTCACCTCGATCGGAATGGCTAGCAAAGAAGAGCTTGTTGGAAAGAGAAGAATAATTAATGTAGCAATGGAAAGTGGGGTGGAGCTAGATGAAATTGTAATATCCAA
>JAUVAY010000099.1 GCA_030591505.1 Flavobacteriales bacterium
ATCCAAGATCTAAATACGATTTTATTTTCAATCATCTGATCTATCACCACTGCAGCCAAATAGGTTAATGGAAAATAAGCCAGACTAGAATAATGAACAATTTTAGTATTCACGATCGTAAATAAGACCAAGACAACCCAAAACAACATAAGCATCCATCTTCTCATGTCTTTCTGCACCTTAGTAGTAAAAGATAATTTACCCATGCTTCTCAGCATAAAAATACTTGCAGGAAAACAACCAATCAACAGGACGACAAAATGGTAGCCAATAAAACCACCATGACCGGCGTCTTGGTTTGCAAACAATTCCCATTGTCTGATAGTAAACTCCATCATGAATTGGGGGCCATATAATAGTGATACCAATCCAAACCAGACTGCACTTGTTAACAATACGAATAAGATGTAGACCCCAAACTCTATTACATTTATGTAGAATCTCAATTTAACATATAGCCAATATGTTCCGAGAGTAATTAAAGTAATAAGCAGGGCAACAGGTCCTTTTACCAGGATTCCTAAACCAGTAAATACAGCTGCAAGAATTAAGTAAAACCATTTACTCCTCTTTAATTCAATTCCTTTCTCATCATCTTTCTTCCAATGAAATAAAATCAAATGATAAATACCTAAGAAGATAAATAGGTTGAACCAAGGATCGATGATGCCTGAACGAAAATAAAGGTGAGGTAAAATACTTCCGAAGTATGCGGCAACCCAGATCAATCCAAAACGATGATCATAGATCTTTTTTCCGAAATGATACAGAAGCAGTAAAGTAACTATTCCTGCTATTGCATTGGGAAATCGTGCAGCAAACTCTCCTATTCCAAACAGCTTCATACTGGCAGCTTGCAACCACATAAACAAGGGTGGTTTCTCTGTAAAGAACTCAAAATCCATTTGTGGGCGTAAGAAATCTCCGGAAACAACCATTTCTCTAGCTATCTCAGCAAAATTGATCTCATCCCAGTCAAATAAATGAACCCCTCCAAGAAAAGGCACAAAGAAAAGTGTTGCTACAAGTACAATTAATAATGAAGTCTTGTTTTTAGCCAGCATATTTTTTATTTCAATACAAAGAAATACTTAAAGGGGTGATTTCCAAAATAAAAAAATAGAACAAAGAAATCGCCACGGATACCATAGATTTACACAGATTATTAACTCATGTTTTAACATTCACCATAGTTTACACAAAACCGCATTGCCGTCGATGAAGGTTTAAGCAAATTATTCTAATCTTTTTCAATCTGTGAGAATCTGAGTAAAACTCCAAAGGCGTACGTCTGTGGTAAAACCATTTATATAAATCATTAATTATTCCTAAGGTAAATCGTATTTTTGCGGCTTAATATCCCAGATATGTCTCAACTCAATGAACTTAATGCTGTTTCACCTATCGACGGTCGTTACAGTCGCCATACAAAAGATCTACGTCTTTATTTTTCAGAACAAGCATTGATACGTTATCGTGTTTTAATTGAGATCGAATATTTTATTGCCCTTGTTGAGTGGCCGCTTCCTCCTTTACATTCTTTCGATAGAGGCTTATTTAAAGACCTTCGTAAGGTTTATGAAGATTTTAGTGAAGAGGATGCAATTAAGATCAAAGATACTGAGAAGATCACGAATCACGATGTAAAAGCAGTTGAGTACTTTATTAAAGATGAATTTGATCGCCTAAAAATATCTGAATTTAAAGAGTTTATTCACTTCGGGTTAACTAGTCAGGATATTAATAATACTGCCACTCCTCTTCTACTAAAAGAGGGAATAAAAGATCTTTATTATCCATTGGCCAATGAGATCATTGATGTGCTCCGCTTTAAAGCAGATGAATGGAAAAACATTCCTATGCTCGCCAGAACACATGGGCAAGCAGCTTCACCTACACTTTTAGGAAAGGAACTAATGGTTTTTGTAGAGCGCTTGGTTGTTCAGTTAAATCAATTATTATCACTTCCTTATTCTGCAAAATTTGGTGGTGCTACAGGTAACTTCAATGCTCACAGTGTCGCATTCCCATCAATTGACTGGGTAGATTTCTCAAATGATTTTGTAGACAATAAACTTGGCTTGTCTCGTTCTCAGTTTACTACGCAGATAGAGCATTATGATAACCTCGCTGCAATTTTTGACGTTTTAAAACGAATCAACACCATTTTAATTGACCTTGATCGTGACATTTGGACCTATGTTTCGATGGATTATTTCAAACAAAAGATCAAAGAAGGAGAAGTAGGTTCATCAGCTATGCCACATAAGGTAAATCCGATAGATTTTGAAAATTCTGAAGGAAATTTGGGACTTGCCAATGCTTTATTTGAACATATGAGTGCAAAATTACCTATCTCCAGACTTCAGCGTGACCTTACTGATTCAACGGTATTAAGAAATATTGGTGTACCCTTAGGTCATACTTTTATCGCATTTCGATCTTTATTAAAAGGCTTTAGTAAATTGCTTATCAATAAAGAAAAAATTCAACTTGACCTGGACAATAATTGGGCTGTTTTAGCTGAAGCAATCCAAACGGTATTAAGAGGAATTGGTTATCCTAACCCTTATGAAGCGCTTAAGGACCTTACTCGAACCAATGAAAAGATCACTAAAGAAACCTTGAGTGTTTTTATCGATGGCTTGGATATTGATAAGGACATTAAAATTCGATTAAAAGAATTAAGTCCAGAAAAATATACTGGAATAGAACTTTTTTGAGATCTAATTAAATATTAATCATCTTTTATTTCCTTCCCTTTTTCATAGTTAACGAACATCGCTATCCAAATTGCACGGGATAATCGATATATTCCAGGAAGTAAAATAATTAGCAATAGAGAGCCGGTTAGCATAAACAACCATGGGTTGATTTTTTCTGATAACACATAAAAAGCTACGGCTACGGTAATCCATAGAGCAACCGTTAATCCATAACTCACATACATTGCTCCATAAAAAAAACCGGGTTCTTTTTCAAACTTCAAATTACAATGACTACAATGTGAATGCATCTGGGTAATCTTGCTGAAGCGATAGGACAATCCACTTTTAAAAAGTTTCCCTTCATGACATCGAGGGCAATTAAAATGAAGGATAGAATATAGTTTATCTCCTTTTTTCAGCATAAAACTCAATTAATGAAGTCCAAAAGTACGATTCATTTATTTCTTTCATATTTAAAATAAAAAGAAAGAACCATTAATACTTAAAATAAGAACAGGCTTTACCGTTAATAACTTTGTTAAAAAGCAATCCCTCTGATTAAGCAAATCATGCCCGCATTCCTTTTATTTTTGATAAAACCTATTTCGAACATGCTCGGCATATTTGGCAGAAAAAAAATTGGCGAAGAGCAATTAGCTCAAATATTTGTAAATGCGATGATTAGCATGTCGCAAGAGGGTTTCCAAGATGTTTCTGAAATAATAAATGAAGACCCTGATTTTATTAAAACCCCAGACCTCACATCCGATGGTTATATTCCTTTCCTCTTTGTAATTATTTCGGGAAATTTAAAATTCCTTCCAAAAGTTCTTGAAGGGATAGATAGTGCAAATGTAATTGCCAAGATCTATGAATTTTTAGCGCAAAAATTTGACACTAGTTCAAATAGCATTGAGCAACACGTTAAGAAGTACCAAAAAGAAATGAGTAGACTTAATCATCCGTCAAAAAATATTTTATACGGAATGTCTAAACTTTTCTTTCATCAATATGATCTATATCCTTATCAAGATGATTATTACACCCGTGTACAAGCACAAAATCCATTGGTTTTAAAGAGGATCAATGATATTATGCGTGCATTTATTTGGGATTGGGAAATTATTGGAGAAGAATATAAAATCACTTCTTAAGATACATTTTTTTACTCTCACTCCTACTCACTCCTTTCACTCCTAATTACACCTCTCCTTCCCACTCACTATAAAATTGTTCTAAAAAACCTTCCATATATTGATGCCGATCGAGGGCCATTTTCTTTCCAGTTTCCGTGTTCATCCTGTCTTTTAGTAAAAGAAGTTTTTCATAAAAATGATTGATTGTTGGCGCTGTGCTTTTCTTATAGGATTCGAAATCATTATGCATTTCGGGGTGAATTTCCGGATCATACATTAATCGGTCTCGGCTACCTCCATAAGCAAATGTTCGAGCGATACCAACAGCTCCAATTGCATCTAGCCTATCAGCATCCTGAACGATCTTCCCCTCAATCGTACTCATTGGTGTATCAACATCAGCGCCTTTAAATGAGACCTCTTTAATGATTATTTCTACCCCTTTTATTATCTTTTCCTCAATTCCTTTTGACTCCATCCATTTCCTCGCTTCTCTAGGCCCAGCCAGGTCATCACCATCATGAAACTTATGATCTGCAATATCATGAAGCCAGGCAGCTAATTCAACAATGAATGGATCTCCTCCTTCTTCACTACAAATCTTATTTGCGCTATTTACAACACGAAAGATATGCCACCAATCATGACCGGCTGAATCATTTCCTAATAGATCTTTGATCATTAACGAAGCACTTTTAATTATTTCTCTCTTTTTCAAAGTCTTAATATATTATTGGTTTAATTATTGCTTCCTAATGGATTATATCACAACTATTTAGCTTAAGTGTTGAAAACATTGGGGAAAACCCAAGATAAGGGCCTCAAAATACAACTATTTAAAAAGTAATTTTAGTTTGTCCACGATTGAAAGCTACATGTAATTTGTTCTGACTTCAATCTGATACACGTTAAGTTCATATTAAAAATCATTGCCAATGATAGCTAGTATTGAAATTCTCAAAGAGGAAGTTAAAAGATTAGAAAGTAAAACAAATAACTATCTAATCGCATTACATGAACTTCAAGGTCAAATAAAAGCGGTTGCTTTAAACGCTTCGAAAGGACAAAAAGGCGCTTTGTATAAGCTAAAAACGCTTCAAATAAAATGTAAGCTTGTCAATACTCGTTACGATGAGAAAAACATTTTGATCCTTAAATTAAATGAGAAGATCAATATGCTTGAAGAGAATGAGATGACATTTACTGTTGAGGATGTAATCGGTTTTGAACTAGCACTAAATGAATCAGAGGGTAAAGAATTGAAGATCGATGATCTCAACCCACTTTTCTCTAATGTGAAGTTCCTTCGGGTTTTACGTAGTCAGCTGGAAACGCATGAGGTCTATGAGAAGTGCGCTTTATTGCAAAAGAGGATTGAGAAATTAAATGTGAAATATGAGATGTGAATAGGCAATCACACTAATTAGAATTTATTTTGTGAGCATCATTATTATCACGCTCGATCTCGTCTTTTACTGCCTCCATTTTCATCGCTAACATCGCCAGTAATTTATCACTTCTCATTAAATCTTCCATAGCCCGGGTATCATTATCTGCAGCAATTGCCATCTTTTTCAGGAGATTAAAATCATACTCCTCCAACCAACGAAGTGCTTGTTTATTTCCTTCTATTCCATTTACTAAAGCTGTTAAATGTTGGAAATTATTTTTAATCAACCATAGCTTGGCCTCATCATTATTTCTAAGTGCATAAGTAAATAATGCTAACTCAGTATAGCCATTCTTCATTAACCAGTCGCGTATTTTTATATTACCGGTGATTGCTTCTCCCCAAGCCACCAATATTTTTACAGGATAATCAAATCTTGTTTTCTTTTTATCGCTCATCAATTACTTATTGATTCGTCTCCTTGCAAGGTAAATACATAAGAGATCATATTTGCTCCCATTTGAAGTGCCTTCTTTCTAACTTCTTCAGAATCCTTATGAACTTCAGGGTCTTCCCATCCATCTCCAAGATCGCACTCGTAAGTATAAAACACGAGCAATCTTCCTTCAAAAATGAGCCCCAGTCCTTTAGGCGCCAGCTTATCGTGTTCATGTACTTTAGGTAATCCTTTTGAAAAAGAATAGGTCTGATGATAAATAGGATGGGAAAAGGGTAGTTCAATGAGGTCTAATTCCGGAAAAACCTTTTTGAGTTCTGGGCGAACAAAAGGATCCATTCCATAATTATCATCAATATGTAAAAAGCCACCTGATAACAAGTAGGTTCTTAAATTTTCTGCATCATGCTGATTAAACACCACATTACCATGACCTGTCATATGCAAAAATGGGTAATTAAAAATGTCGGGGCTACCAACTTCAACCGTTGCCGGTTCGGCGTTAATCTTTGTCCCTAAATTTTTATTACAAAATGAAATCAAGTTTGGTAGAGAGGTAGGGTTCGCATACCAATCTCCTCCACCTTGATATTTTAACAATGCAATCTGATAGGATTGGGAATCATTAAAACCCATTATTAGTAAAACAATTAAAGGAAGAAGGATTTTTCTCATAGTTTCAAAAATAGAAAATCTGAAATTCAATCTATAAATTAATATCGAAAATGATCATTTATTTTAAGGTTTCACTTTAAGCGAGTGAATATGTACTGCAATTATCCCTGCCGTTTCGGTTCTAAATCGCTGTTTCCCTAGACTAACACCCTGCCATCCCCTATCATTTGCCATTTGTATTTCCTTTCCAGAAAAATCTCCTTCAGGTCCAATTAATATGACCGTTTCATTGTCAATTTTAATTTCATCAAAAAGATCTTTCTTTTCTGAATCTACACAATGACTAATAAATCGGTCATAGGAGTCAAACTGATCAATAATATTAATGAAATTAGTCAAAGGCTTTAAAACAGGAAGGTAGGAATTCATTGATTGCTTCATTGCAGAAACAAGGATCTTTTCAAATCGGTCACTTCTAATCTTCTTTCTTTCTGAGTGCTCTGTAATAAGCGGAATAATCACTCCCACACCAATTTCTGTAGCCTTTTCCAGAAACCATTCAAACCTATCGTTGCTTTTTGTAGGTGCAATAAGAATCGTCAGTTTAGACCTTTCTCTATCATTTACAATAACATCTTCAATAAGTAATGTACAGTTGCTTTTACTTATTTCATTGATGGAACAATGATAAATTTTACCTTCTCCATTAAAAACTCCTACTTTATCTCCCACTTGTAAGCGCAAGACACGAAATGCATGATGTGCTTCCTCCTTGCTTAGAGCAATGTTAGACTCACTTATTAGTTTAGAATAGAAATAATGCATAGAATTTATAATTGACAAACTTAAACAGAAAATGAAGGTATTAAATATTTATATTCGTAACCGTATTATATAAATAATCATGAGTAATTTTCTAAAGTTTTCTACTTCATCCCTTTTCTTAATTCTACTTCTCAATGTTTCAAGTATTCATGGCCAAATTGAGTTTCCGACAATTCAAGCAACTGAATCAGATTCGTCAATATACAACCGGATCGAAGCAATTCCACTTAATCAAGTTCCTGCAAAGATCGAGGAAATTGAAGAAACGATAAAACAAGGGGAAAAAAAGATAGTTGTAAAAAAATCCATACTTGAGATTGATTCATTATTCCCTTTATATGTAGATTTTTTAATAATAACAAGAAAGAATGCTGATATATTCATCAAAGCAAACCCAAATCGACAAAAAATTGATAACCTAATTGGAAAATGGGATAGTTATTACAGTCAATTGAACACATGGCAAAACACCATAAATAATGTACAGGATAATAATCTTGACTATTTAAAACCGGTAAAAGAAGAAAAAATATTATGGGAGAAAACCTATGATTTGGCAAAATCTGAAGAAGCACCACCATCCATTCTTAATAATATTAATAGAACGATTAAAGATATATCGACTATTAAGAAAGCCGTTATTGATGAAAACAATAACCTACTTACACTTGAGACGAAAATCATTCAAAACAAAGGAATAATTACCAAGACGATTGACGATCTAACCAATTTAAAAAATTCCAGTATTTATGATGTTTTCTACCAACGACACGAGCCCTTTTGGAATATAGATTCACTAGCTAGAGAAGGATCTGCTGATGAAAAACAAGGCGTTGAAACAATTGCAAATAACTTCAAAACCTCCAGTGATTATTTTAAAAACAATTTAGGCCAGGTTATTAAATACATCTTCCTCATTTTCATACTAATCATATTATTTGTCTTATTTAATAGAGCTTTTAATAAAGTTAAATTTACTGAGCAAGATGCACGACTTCAACAAGCAAAAAGTATTATAGTAGATCATCCAATTTCAGGAATCATTTTTATTTCAGGAATCATTTCAATTTTCTTTTTTACAAGCCTTCCCTTTCTCATAAGAAACATTGTTTTACTAGTAACTCTAATATCTTCAATTCCGATAATACAAACGGTTCTCTTTAATAGATTTAATAAAATCCCATATTTTATAATTCTATTTCATTTAATTAATACGGCCAAAACGTTTATATGGTTTACTACGACTAACTATAGAATTTACATATTAATTGAATCTATTTTTGTAGTTTTTGTTATACTATCTTTTACATATCCATATAGGAAACTCCTGAAAACAAATAGCAATACTTTTGGGAAGGTTTTGATAAAGCTCATTCCCGTTTTATATATATTCCTTGCTATCTCAATTTTTTCTAATCTACTAGGCTACACAAACTTAACAGACCTTAGTTTAAAAATGGTTACTCAAAGTTCCATTTTAACATTGCTTTTCTATGGTCTTTTTATGATTTCAATAGGAATACTTATTGGGTTAATCCATCTATTTTTTACTAAACAGACAAGCTATAATGAAGAGAGAAAACTATATATTGAAAAAAGGTCTATTCAATTTCTAAGTGCATTTATCTTAGTTTGGTGGTTCTTCTATTTTCTTAATTTAATTGACCTTAGAGAGCCTTTCCTTTTTTGGATAAGTGAAACTCTTGTAGCAACTCACAATTTTGGTTCTGCTAGTTTTACATACGGTGAAATAATAACTTTTATACTCGTACTGCTTGTCTCTTTTTTAATCACCAATTTCTTATCCATGATCATTGATGGAGGTGCATTGAATTTTTTAAAATTACCTAAAGGGATTCCGGCAGCTGTTTCCATGGTTGTCCGTTATTTTGTACTCATTTTTGGTTTTATTTTAGCCCTGTCATCATTGGGTATTGACATGAGTAACTTCAACTTAATGGCAGGTGCATTGGGTTTGGGTATTGGTTTTGGATTACAGACCATTATTTCGAATTTTATATCGGGAATAATCTTGATTTTTGAACGTCCTATCCTTCCCGGAGATATTGTAGAAGTGCAAAACCTCCTAGGAAAGGTAACAAATATTGGTGTGCGTGCTTCAAGTGTTAGAACTTTTGATGGTGCTGAAGTGATCGTGCCTAACAATAATTTAATTTCGAATGACCTTATCAATTGGACACTTTCAGATAGCGTAAAACGACTTGAAATAAAAATTGGTGCAGCTTACGGAACTGATCCTAATATTGTATTGGAAATCCTTAAAGAAGAGGCGATAAAAAATGAATTTACTTTAAAAGATCCCGTTCCAATAGCTTTATTTGATCAATTTGGGGACAGTTCTTTAGATTTCAGATTATTAGCTTGGGTTCCCTATGACAAAGGACTCGAATCAAAGAGTAATATCTCAATCGGAATTTATAACAGTTTTAAAATTCATGGAGTAGAAATCCCTTTCCCTCAACAAGATGTTTATATCAAGGAGATCGCAGAAAAGAAAAATAAAGACTCGAATATCAAAGCGAAATCGTCACCTAAAAGTGAAGATCCATCTGGCTCTACGAAGGATTAATACTATAATGGAAATATAAAAAGGATTCCATCCCGATAGTTATCAGGATGGAATCCTTTTAAAAAATTAACTATTATACTAAACGCTAATAACAGGTGCTGCAGCCATTATTTCTTCATTAGCATACTCTTCAAACTTTTTAAAGTTTTTGATAAAAAGCTGAGCTAATTCATCGGCCTTTTTATCGTAAGCTGCTCCATCAGACCACGTACTTTTTGGATTTAATTTATCCGCTGGTACGTCTGGACATTCAACAGGCATATTTAACCCAAATATATCATGCTGAACGTAATCAACATTATCTAATTTCCCAGTAAGTGCAGCGGTGATCATCGCTCTTGTATATTTCAGTTTAATCCGATTTCCGACTCCATAAGGACCACCTGTCCAACCGGTATTTACCAACCAAACATTTACTTCATTCTCATCCATTTTCTTACCTAGCATTTCTGCATATTTAGTCGGATGTAATGGCATAAAAGGGGCACCAAAACAAGCTGAAAATGCAGCAACTGGTTCGACAATACCCTCTTCAGTACCAGCCACTTTCGCTGTATAACCAGAAATGAATTGATACATCGCTTGTCCTTTACTCAACTTTGAAATTGGAGGTAAAACACCGAAAGCATCAGCTGTTAAAAAGAAAATATTTTTAGGATCTCCTGAGATAGAAGGTAGCATAATATTATCGACGTGATGAATAGGATAGCTTACACGTGTATTTTCGGTAATTGTAGAGTCCTCATAATCAGGCTCTACTGAATTATCTTTGAATCCAATGTTTTCTAAAATTGCTCCAAACTTGATCGCATCAAAAATTTGAGGTTCTTTTTCTCTACTTAGATCTATCGTTTTTGCATAGCAGCCACCTTCAAAATTAAAGATGGAGCCATTTGCCCAACCATGCTCATCATCACCAATTAATCTTCTGTTTTCGTCGGAAGACAATGTAGTTTTACCTGTTCCTGATAAACCGAAGAAAATAGCTGCATCACCATCATGACCAACATTAGCAGAACAATGCATGCTTAATACGTCCTTATCATGTGGAAGAATAAAATTCAATACAGAGAAAATACCTTTTTTAATCTCTCCTGTATATCCAGTTCCTCCAACGATTATCATCTTTTTAGTGAAGTCAATGATGGCGAAATTATGTTGCCGTGTACCATCAACTTCCGGAATAGCCATAAACCCAGGAGCATTTATCACATGCCAGTCGGGTTTAAAATCTTTCAATTCTTCATCCTCTGGTCGAAGGAACATATTATAAGCAAACATGTTTGACCATGGATACTCAGTTACCACTCTTAGTTTAATCTGATATTTTGGATC
>JAUVAY010000028.1 GCA_030591505.1 Flavobacteriales bacterium
AATAATATATCTTGTGTTTGTTCAAGTCCAATTGTTAATTCCTTATCCTTTTTCTTGATCTTATTTTCTTTAGGGTCAATGGGTCGGTAATCAGCAACAGCAGCACTCATAATGGCTACATCCACATCACTGAAATGCTCAAGGCTTTGTTGATACATTTCTTCCGCACTCTCAATATAATGAGTTCTAATATTTGGATGAGTACTCGCCAAATTAGTTGGACCACTGATCAATATTACTTCACCGCCATTATTAGCAATTTCCTCAGCTATTTCAAAACCCATTTTACCGGAAGAATAATTCCCAATAAAACGCACAGGGTCTATTTTCTCATAGGTAGGGCCTGCAGTAACCAGAAAAAATTTCCCGGAGAAATCAGTAGAGCCTTTAAGCGAACGGTAAATATCTTGTACAATATTTTCTGGTTCTGCCATTCTCCCTTCTCCAACTAATCCACTAGCCAATTCACCATCTTCAGGATGTATGATCGTATTTCCATATTCAATAAGCTTTTGAATATTCTTTGTGGTTGAAGGATGAATATACATGTCTAGATCCATTGCCGGCGCAAAGAAAACCGGACATCGAGCAGAGAGATAAGTAGCAAGAAGTAAATTATCGCATATCCCATTGGCCATTTTAGCCAATGTATTAGCGCTGGCTGGAGCGATGATCATAAGATCGGCCCATAGACCAAGATCAACATGACTATTCCATTGTCCACTTCCATCCCCTTTATAAAAATCTGAATAAACAGGGTTTTTACTTAAGGCTGATAGCGTAACAGGGCCAATAAAATTAGCCGCAGCTTTTGTCATTATAACTTTGACTTCAGCTCCGGCTTTTACAAGTAATCGGATAAGAAATGCACTTTTGTAGGCAGCAATACTACCGGTAATACCAAGTATTATCTTTTTACCTTCTAAGTGCATTCAAGGAGGGTTTTATTCTTTATTTTCAGAAGAGTCAGCATTTTCAGAAGAGTCAGCTCCTAATTCATTCTCCTCATCCGCACGACGAACATAGATCTTGTCTTCTAAAAGTTCTTTTAATGCAATTGCATTAGGTTTTGGAAGTCTTTCATAAAAACGAGAAATTTCAATTTGCTCTCTGTTTTCGAAAATCTCTTCAAGATTATCAGTCGTAGAAGCGAATTCTTCCAATTTTCTTGTTAATTCTTCTTTCAATTCAGCACTGATCTGTCCCGATCTTTTGCTAAGGATCACTAAACTTTCGTAAATGTTTCCTGTTGTTTTCTCAAAATCAACAGTGTTTCTAGTGATCGTCGTTCTCGCCGCTTCGGAGCTTTTAAAATTTACTGGCATATATCTATGAATTAATAGTCTCTAAGTTCTTTACAGATTGTTTATAATATTTTTCGGCCTGATTTATTCTTCTGCTTTCAGGATAAGTATCAACAAATTTATAATAAGAATTGATTGTATCTTCAAATCGTTCCACTTTTTTGGATTTAATACTCTTCGTAGCGATCTCATAATTAGTCACTAACATCCAAAATAATACATCTTCTTTATACATCGACTCAGGGAAATCACGTAAAACTCCTTTGAAAGCGATCATAGCAGCTTTGTAATCCATGATCTGAAAATATAAAAATGCATTTTCAAATGCTTTTTTCTCGAGTTTTCCTCTTAGCTCAAGTGTTAATGCATTACATGAGTCCTTAAGCGCTGAATTAGGATAGGTATCCATAAATAGATTAAGATTATCCAATGCCCTATAAGTATCTTCCTGATCCAACGAATAAGTAGGAGAACTTTTGTAATCCGAATAAGCACTCATAAACATCGCTTCTTCAGTAAATTCACTATTAGGATAGGTCCGAACAAAATTTTCAAAGTAATAGCCAGCAGTTATAAAATTCTCTAAATGATAATTGCTATAAGCATAATAGAAGTAGATCTTCTCACTTTTGGTAGTACCTCTGTATAAAGAAACCAACTCTTCAAATAAAGGCACAGCCATTTTATAACGCTTCGCCTCATAATACTCCATCGCCTTGTCATACTTAACATTAGGGTCTGAACTTTTTAAGACTCTGTTATAACCATTATTACACGATCCTATAATAATTAGGGTCATAATCAATAGAGAAGGAATATATAGCTTAAATGTTTTGTTCATTCTTAAAAATCGTGCAAATATAATACATTCCGCAGGAATTTACGATTATTAACGTCAATTAGAAATAAAGATCGCTTAATATAAAAGATCCTTGATCATATCGTCCAACTCTTCTGTTCCAGGTTCAGGTGCCCAATTCTGTACAATATATCCTCTCTGATCAATTAAAACATAGCCTGGGATAGGATTTGAGAGCTCAAAACTTGCAGGCGTTTTATTCTTTTTATTGGCATCAAAATAAAATAAGTCTAAGGTGTATTTATCCGCCGGGCTACTCATTCCATTAGCCCATAAATTATAACCATCAATATTATGCCTGTCACTTGCTCCTCTCCATGCTTGCTCTCTTTCATCAACAGAGATTCTTATTACTGCAATTTCAGGGTATTTTTTCTGCAAGGCTGTAATTTGAGGTATCTGGCTCACACAATAAGAACAATATGAAGCCCATATATCAAGGTAAACAATCTTCCCTTTTAATGATCGAAGACTTATTTTTTCACCATTTTCATTTACATACTCGAAATTCAATGCTTTGTTTCCCTCTTCTAACTGCGACTGTACATTATTAAAAATATAATAATTAGTACTATCAATTTTTTGCGCACTCATCGATAAGGAAACGATAAACACAACTGCACTTAATAAAAAATATCTCATTCTAATTTCTTTGTTTGGCTGCAAATTTAATTTTAATATTAAGATTATATGTAGATCAAATCACATAAATAATTAACCTTCAGATGTTAATAGCTTTGAATTAATATTTTGGCTACTCATGAATATGTTCTAATTTCGCAAGCGAATGTTAAAACAATTTTAGGTGGATATTTTTGAGAAAATAAAGAATAATAGAGGCCCTCTAGGTCAACACAGTAAGAAAGCACAAGGCTATTTTATATTCCCAAAATTAGAAGGTGAGATCTCAAATAAAATGATGTTTCGCGGACAAGAAATGCTTGTATGGAGTGTGAATAATTACCTTGGTCTTGCCAATCATCCGGAGGTTAGAAAGGCGGATGCAGATGCTGCTGCTAAGTGGGGACTAGCATACCCTATGGGAGCTAGAGCGATGACAGGACATACTAATTACCACGAGCAATTAGAAAATGAGTTATCTGACTTTATGCAAAAAGAAGATTCTTATCTTTTAAATTTTGGTTATCAAGGTATGTTATCTGCTATTGATGCACTTGTTGACAGACATGATGTGATCGTATATGATAGTGAGTCTCATGCTTGTATTTTAGATGGAGCACGTCTTCATCAGGGGAAGCGTTTTGTTTTTCCTCATAATAATATTGAAAACCTTGAAAAGCAACTTGAACGAGCTACAAAGATCACTGACAAAACAGGTGGTGGTATCTTACTTATTACAGAAGGTGTTTTTGGAATGGCGGGTGATCAAGGAAAATTAAAAGAGATCGTTGCTTTAAAAGATAAATTTGAGTTTAGACTATTCGTAGATGATGCTCATGGATTTGGAACGATTGGTGCAACAGGAATGGGAACTGGAGAAGAACAAGGAGTTCATGATCAAATTGATGTTTATTTTGGAACTTTCGCGAAGTCGATGGCATTAATTGGTGGATTTCTTTCTGGTAATGAAAATGTTATTGAGTTTTTACGATATAACCTGCGTTCACAGATCTTTGCTAAATCCTTACCAATGCCATTGGTAATTGGAGCCTTAAAAAGATTGGAGCTTTTAAGAACCAAACCTGAATTGCGTGAAAACCTTTGGATAATTGCTAATACATTACAAAGCGGATTAAGAAAAGCTGGGTTTAACCTTGGTGATACGAATACACAAGTAACTCCGGTTATCCTGAAAGGAACTTTAGGAGAGGCAACAAATATTACTTTAGAGCTTCGCGAAAAGTATAAGATCTTTTGCTCCATCGTTGTGTATCCTGTGGTACCGAAAGATGTTATCATGCTTCGATTAATACCTACAGCTATTCACACTCTTGAGGATGTCGAGTATACAATAAAAACGTTTACCGAAGTCCAGGAAAAATTATCGAAAGGCGAGTATGCCGGAGATGGAATTGTAAAATGGTTTTAGAACCCAATAATTATTCTATTGAGACCGGCTTTTGCCGGTCTTTTTTTTCCCTTCGAACCGGACAACTAAAATAAAACCTATGAAACTCCTATTCTCTCTTTTAATTGGCTTTTTGAGCTTTCCGCTTGGCCTCTTATCCCAATCCGACCCTACTCCTCTCTCTGTTGAATTGAATTCCTATATAACAGGGCTCTCCAATACTGTTGATATTCAATTCCAAAACAATATCATGTTTATTGTAGATCAAGATGGGATCGTTTCGATGGCGGATGGAAGTACGGTTTTAGATGATGCATTCCTAAACATCACAAACATCGTCCAATTTAGTGGTGAGCGCGGACTTCTTGGTCTCGCCTTTGATCCTGATTTTGAAACCAATCGGACCTTCTATGTTAACTATGTAAATAACTCAGGAAATACGGTAATCGCATCCTATATTACTTATGATGATAGCTTGGCTGCTGACCTTTCAACTGCTAATATATTATTAACGATAGATCAGCCTTTTAGTAATCATAATGGAGGGCAAATTCAGTTTGGACCTGATGGCTATTTATATATCGGAATGGGTGATGGTGGTTCTGCTGGAGATCCCGATAATCGTTCGCAAGATGGTGATGAATTACTAGGGAAAATGCTTCGCATAGATGTTACAGCTTCTGAATATACTGTTCCTACAGATAATCCATTTGTCGACAGCACATTAATTCAGGATGAAATATGGGCTTTTGGAACGCGAAATCCATGGCGCTTTAGTTTTGATAAGCTAACAGGTGATCTGTGGATCGCTGATGTTGGTCAAAATATATACGAAGAAATAGATTTTCAACCCTCCACATCTATTGGCGGTGAGAATTGGGGATGGCGTTGCTATGAAGGCTTCCATCCTTTTAACACTTCAGGTTGTGGACCAGCAGCCGATTACGATGAACCTATATTTGAGTATTCACATACAGGAGGACATTGCTCTGTATCTGGAGGTTATGTATATCGAGGAACGGATTCTGAATTACTGAACGGTGTTTATTTAGGGATTGACTATTGTTCTGGCTATCTATTTGGTTTAAAAAGAGATGAAATTGAGGATCTTCAAAGCTATGATTTTGGTAATTTTGGATTTGGATTCACTACTTTCGGACAAGATAGCAGCGGTGAAATGTATGTTGCCAAAGGAAGTACTATCTATCAAATTGTAGACCCATGTCATTCTCAAATCCCCGAATTATCGTACAACGGAGATTCTTTGCTTGTTGAAGAAGGTGTTAATTATTATTGGTTTTATAACGGAGAAGAAATTGAAGATAATAATCAAAGCTACTTCCTGATTTTGACTCCTAGTTTTGGTGTGTACACTTGTGTTGTTGAAAACGAATATGGCTGCAATATTGAAAGTAATGAAATTGATCTAACTGAGCTGGGATTGGAGGATGTCAATACTCCACATTTCAAGGTATATCCCAATCCATTTAGTTCTACACTTACAATAGAAGGGGATTTGGATCATGTAAATGTTATAAATATTTATTCTATTGATGGAAAATTACTATGGTCACAGCAGTATTTGGAACAAGATTCGAAAATAGAATTAAATGATTTTCAAAAAGGAAGTTATTTACTTGAATTGGTTGACAATAAAGGATATCATTACACACAATTAATAGTAAAAGAATAATCGATTAATACTATATAGAAAATGAAATTAGCAAGTATAAAAAATAACACGCGCGATGGTCAGTTAGTCGTTGTTAATAGAGACCTTACAAAAGCGATAGCTGTACCCCAAATAGCGAATACAATGCAAGATGCACTTGATAATTGGGCTGAAAAAGAAGGCTTATTAATAGCTGTTTTCAATGATCTTCAGAATGGAACTATAGAAGGAGCATTTAATTTTGATCATACGAATGCTATGGCTCCACTGCCTCGCTCCTACCACTGGGCTGATGGTAGTGCTTACGTTACCCATGTTGAGTTGGTAAGAAAAGCTAGAAACGCTGAATTACCTGAATCCTTTTGGACAGATCCTTTAATGTATATGGGTGCTTCAGATGCTTTTATTGGTCCAAATGATGATGTTGAAATAGAAAGTGAAGAATGGGGAATTGATTTTGAATCAGAAGTTGCAGTATTTACAGATGATGTACCTCCTGGAACAAATGCGGAGAATTCAAAAAAACATATTAAACTAGTGTCAATTATCAATGATGTGTCACTAAGAAACCTTATTCCAGGTGAATTGGGTAAGCAATTTGGTTTTTATCAGTCTAAACCTTGGACAGCTTTTTCACCGGTAGCAGTTACTCCTGATGAATTAGGTAGTGCATGGGATGGAGCGAAACTTCACCTTCCCTTGCTTTCAACCCTAAACAATGTACTTGTAGGATCTCCTAATGCAGGAATAGATATGACCTTTGATTTTGGTCAACTTATAGCCCATGCAGCAAAATCGAGATCGCTTATGGCAGGAACAGTTATTGGATCAGGTACGGTAGCTAATCAAGGAAGTCCTACAGGCTCAAGTTGCCTAGCTGAAGTAAGATGTCTGGAGATCATTAAAGATGGCAAGCCAAGCACTCCATTTATGAGTTTTGGAGATAGAATTGAAGTGGAAATGAAAGATGAGAATGGGCACTCCATTTTTGGTAAGATTGATCAGGTAATAAAAAAATACACACCTGTAAATTAGAGGATGATCAAAGCTTAAAGAATAAGTTTCTATAAGCACTTCTATTTTACATCATTTCAGTTAATTACACTGGTAATAATGGCAGTTTGCACAAAGCGAATCTGCCATTTTTTCTTGATTAAGTTGTTTTTTTCCATTGGCTCGTATTTTGTGATAAGCATTGCAAAGGAGAATATATTATGGATATAAATAAATTAACAATAAAATCGCAAGAAGCGATAGAGAGAGCTCAGCAGATTACCCTTAGTAATGGACAACAAATAGTAGAAAATGCCCATTTATTAAAAGGGATCATGGAGGTGGATCAAGATGTTACTCCTTATCTTTTTAAAAAGTTAGGAGTTAATTTAGATCGATTCGATGATGCATTAGAAAGGATCATTGGTACTTTTCCACGTGTAAGTGGTGGTGACATAAGCTATTCACGTTCTGCAAGTACTACTATCAACAAAAGTTTTACCTACTTAAAGGAATTCAATGATGAATTCGTTTCAATAGAGCATTTATTGATCGCTTTGATCGAAAGTAAAGATCAAGTATCAAGATTGATGAATGATAATGGTATTACTCATAAAGGCCTAGTAGCCGCTATGAAGGACTTAAGAAAAGGAGAGCGTGTAACATCACAAAGTCAGGAAGAAACCTATAATTCTTTAAACAAATACGCTATTAATTTAAATGAACAGGCGGAGAAAGGAAAATTAGACCCTGTAATAGGTCGGGATGATGAAATTAGACGTGTTTTACAGATCCTTTCAAGAAGAACAAAGAATAATCCAATTCTAATTGGTGAACCAGGCGTAGGTAAAACAGCTATTGTTGAAGGAATTGCTCATCGTATTATAAATGGTGATATTCCGGAGAATTTAAAGTCAAAAAAGGTCTTTTCTCTCGACATGGGAGCTTTGATCGCTGGAGCAAAATACAAAGGTGAATTTGAAGAAAGGCTAAAATCCGTTGTAAAGGAAGTTACGAGTAGTGACGGCTCGATCATCTTATTTATTGATGAGATCCACACATTGGTTGGAGCTGGAAAAGGTGAAGGAGCTATGGATGCAGCCAACATTTTAAAACCTGCACTAGCCCGTGGAGATCTTAGAGCAATTGGTGCTACAACGCTTGATGAATATCAAAAGTATTTTGAGAAAGACAAAGCATTAGAAAGAAGATTTCAGAAAGTTGTAGTAAATGAGCCTAACAATGAAGATGCAATTTCAATATTAAGGGGTATCAAAGAAAAGTACGAAGTTCATCACAAAGTTCTTATTAAAGATTCTGCTATCATTTCTGCAGTTGAACTTTCACAACGCTATGTGACCGATCGTTTTTTACCGGATAAAGCAATTGACCTTATTGACGAAGCAGCTTCTAAGATCAGAATGGAAATGAATTCAAAACCGGAAGAGCTGGATGAGATAGAAAGAAAGATCATGCAATTGGAAATTGAAAGAGAAGCTATTAAACGTGAAAAAGATGATAAAAAGCTAGCTGAATTAAAAGAAGAATTGGCTAATCTAAACGATAAGCGTTCAGCCTATCTTGCTAAATGGAAGGCAGAAAAGAACCTGATAGATTCTATACAACAATTGAAATCTGATATAGAAGAGTTGAAAGTTACTGCTGAAAAAGCAGAGCGAGAAGGAAACTATGGTGAAGTTGCTGAGATTAGATATGGAACGATGAAAAAAGCATTGGAAGAGCTTGAATCATTAAAACATCAATTAGCAGAAGAACAGTCGAAGGATAAGATGATCAAAGAAGAAGTTGACTCCGAGGAGATCGCAGAGGTTATTTCGAAGTTAACGGGCATACCTGTAAATAGAATGCTTGAAAGCGAACGTAATAAACTCTTACGCCTAGAAGACGAGCTTCATAGGAGAGTGGTTGGTCAGTTTAAAGCTGTTGAAGCCGTATCGGATGCCGTGCGACGATCTAGAGCTGGTTTGCAGGATGAGAATCGGCCTATCGGTTCCTTTATCTTCTTAGGGAGTACCGGTGTAGGAAAAACTGAATTAGCAAAAGCACTCAGTGAGTTCTTATTTAATGATGAAGGGGCTATGACAAGAATTGACATGAGTGAATATCAGGAAAAGCACTCAGTTAGTCGATTGGTTGGCGCACCTCCAGGTTATGTTGGATACGATGAAGGTGGACAATTAACGGAAGCAGTAAGGCGAAAACCTTATTCTGTTGTGCTATTGGATGAGATAGAAAAAGCGCATCCAGATGTATTTAATGTTCTATTACAGGTTCTTGACGATGGGAGATTAACTGATAATAAAGGACGTATGGTTAACTTTAAAAATACGATCATTATTATGACATCTAATATCGGGTCACATATTATTCAGGATCAATTTGAAAAATTGAATGACTCGAACGAGGAGGAGATCATTGAAAATACAAGCAAACTCGTTTTTGATGAGTTAAAGAAAAACGTTAGACCAGAATTTTTAAATCGTGTTGATGATGTTATTATGTTTACTCCGCTTAGCCGCGAAAACATCAGGAAAATAGTAAGCATTAATTTAAAGATCGTAGCCGATAGAATACTAAAGTCTGATATTAATCTAGAATGGACCGATCGAGCATTGGATCATATTGTGGATGTTGGCTTTGACCCACAATTTGGAGCAAGACCAATTAAAAGGGTTATTCAGAGAGAGATTCTTAATAAGTTATCGAAAGACATTCTTTCTAATACTGTTAATGCTGATTCAACAATAGTATTGGATTATAGGAATGATGCTATTCTATTTGAAAATAAAGAGCAACTGGCAATAAATATCGACTCATAGAATAAAATATTATTAAGGGTTATTTCATCTATATGAAGTAACCCTTATTATAGTTTAAAAGCATTTTCTACATTTCAATTGTGAGATAAAAATAATACTGAATCAACGCTACAACAACTATTTTAATTAAATTACGTTTTATTATCGAGAAGGAATAAATGGAATCACAAGACAATAAAATACTAGCTCCAGCAAAAGGTCGCTTATTGATCTCTGAGCCTTTTTTAAATGATCCTCATTTTAAAAGGACAGTAATTCTATTATGTGACCATAATGAACACGGTTCGTTTGGTTTCGTGCTTAATAACTACGTCAATATTAATCTCTCAGAAGTTGTAGCCGACCTCGACCCTATTAAATCAAAGGTTAGTGTTGGTGGTCCGGTCCAAAAAGATTCTATTTTTTATCTTCATACTATCGGAGAAAGCATTCCGGGTAGTGTTCATGTATGTGATGGAATCTATATGGGAGGAGATTTTGAGGTGATCAAGGAGCGTATCAATCAAGGTCTTATTGAAGCCAATTCTATTCGTTTTTTTATTGGCTATTCTGGTTGGGGAAAAGATCAATTGGCCTGGGAAATGAAAGAAAAAAGCTGGATCGTATCTGAATCATCACCAGAACAAATAATGGATACGAAGTATTTAAATCTTTGGTCTCAGTCCTTAAGATCTATGGGAAAAGATTATGCTATGCTGGCCAACTTTCCTTCTGATCCAAATTATAATTAAAGATCTTAGAGATTCAAGGCTGTTTTATTCAGCTGATCAACCAATTTTAAAGCAGTGTTAGAATAATATCGTTTATGTTTAAAAGCATTCACCCAGTCTATTCCTTGAATTGCATTGGTTAATAGAATTTCATTAGCCATTAGCAAATGATGTTGATTCAGACTCGATTCATAAACATTTAACTTAAGTTCAAGTGCTGCATTGATAACATTCATCCGCATGGTTCCTCCTACACAACCATCACTCAGAGGGGGTGTATAAAGTGTTCCATTACTAACAATAAATACATTTGAATTGGTTGTTTCAATGATCAATCCTTCTTCGTTACAGATCAAATTATCATCAACCCCTTTATTTCTGGCATGAACTGCAGCCATCACATTTAATTGCGAATTAAGCGATTTAAACTGTCCAATTATATTAACCTGCTTTCTAAGATCTTGATAGATATCTATGCTCTTACCTGATTTACTTAAAACAAATAAATTATTTGGATAGGGTACAACTTCTATCAAGCAGCTGGAATTATCGCTTTCAGGCATATACCTTCCCTCCGACTCTCTCCAAACTATCAAACGTGCAAACCCACCTTTTGTAATGCCATTATTTTGAGCAAGATCCGCCAAAATAGCATTCAGCTTTTCGAACTCCAATATGTCAGGAGAAGTAATTTGAAGAGTGGATAAACCTTTTAAGATCCTTTGTATATGATTTTCAATAAATATTGGTTTACCATTGATTATTCTAATGGTCTCGAACATACCGTCACCATAACGAAATGCCCGCGATTTATACGTTACAGGAACTTTGTCCTCGCTAAATACTTTTCCATTAAAATATACTTTACTCATGAATAAGTTTTTTACATAACTCAAGTATTGAACTATTTACTCCTACTTGAAAACTCTTTATTCCAATGCTCTCTCCTGCAATTTTATCTCGTTCACTATCTCCAATAAAATAGCTTTTTTCTTTATTTACATTATGTTTAGCTGTTGCTTTTTCTAGCATCAGTGGTTTTGGCTTTCTACATAAACAATTCTCAATATCATTATGGTGCGAACAATAAAAACTATCGAGAACTTTTATACCTCTTTCTACGAAGTGTTTAAGTAAAATGTTCTCCACATTTATGACGTCCGTTTTACTATAAATCCCTTTCGATATTCCACCTTGATTAGAAATTATAATAAATTCAAATCCATTCTTTGAAAATAGAGATAAAGCCTCCAATAGATCCGGTACCAATTGTACATCTTCTTCTTTAAAAGTGTACTCTCCACGTTCTATGTTAAGTACACCATCTCTATCAAGGAAAATGATTTTTCTATCCATTTAATAGTTATCGTTGAGCATCGTCCAACATAATTATAATTCTATTCATCCATTGTAAAAGAGAAATCTATAATCGTTTGGCAGATAATATCCACACATTCTAAAATTTGATCTTCAGTTATTGTTAATGGAGGTGCAAAACGAATGATATTTCCATGAGTTGGTTTAGCCAGTAAGCCATTGTCACGAAGTTTAAGACAAATGTCCCATGCAGTATGACCATCTTCCGTATCATTAATAAGCAAAGCATTAAGTAGTCCTTTCCCTCTAACTTTTTTCACCATCGGGTGCTTCCCTATTCGTTCTTCGATAGTTTTTCTAAACAACACCCCTAAGGTAAATGCGTTTTCTGCTAAATTCTCTTCCTTAACAACTTCCAACGCTGCAATGGCAACTCTAGCAGCTAAAGGGTTTCCTCCGAATGTACTTCCATGCTGACCTGGTTTAATTACACCCATGATATTGTCATCTGCTAACACAGCCGATACTGGATATACTCCTCCTGATAAAGCTTTTCCTAATATTAAAATATCAGGATGAACATCTTCATAATTTACCGCAAGTAATCTACCTGTTCTTGCAATCCCCGTTTGTACTTCATCAGCAATAAAAAGTACATTATTTGCTTTGCACATTTTAGCAGCTTTTTTCAAATAGCCATCATCCGGCACAAATACTCCCGCTTCCCCTTGGATTGGTTCACATAAAAATCCAGCTACATTCTGATCTTCAAGCGCTTTTTCCAATGCATGAAGGTCGTTGTGTGGAATTCTCACAAAACCAGGAGTAAAAGGTCCGAAGTTATTATGTGCATCCGGATCATTACTGAATGAAACAACTGTTGTTGTTCTTCCATGGAAGTTATTATTGCAAACAATGATCTTAGCTTCATTATCAACGATTCCCTTTTTCACATATCCCCATTTACGACAGATCTTAATGGCTGTTTCAACCGCCTCTACACCACTATTGACAGGAAGAACCTTTTCATATCCAAAATAATCACAAGCATATTTTTCAAATTCACCTAAGGAATCATTATAAAAAGCACGTGAAGTTAAGGTTAGTATTTTCGCTTGGTCGATTAAAGCACCCACTATCTTTGGATGACAATGACCTTGATTTACTGCTGAGTAAGCAGAAAGAAAATCAAAATATTTTTTTCCTTCAATATCCCACAAATAAACGCCTTCTCCTCTTTCAAGTACAACAGGCAATGGGTGATAGTTGTGTGCTCCATACTTATCTTCAAGCGCCATGGCTTCTTTTGAACTCTTTACTTTATAAGCTTCCATAAAAATCTGTTTAATAGGTGGGTCTGAATAATGCGAATGTAAATAATTTGCAATGAACCAAGGGTATTCGTTCACGAAATATTGAATGTTGGTTTTACTGCTTCAAAACAATAAAACTACCAATGATTTTTAATCGTAAAAAACAAGAGTAAATTTGCCGCCATAATAAAGTAGAATGGCAAGAAGAAGAAAACCTTTACCCCTTATTGAAAAATTAAAAATTGAAACCGCTGCTGCGCAAGGAAAATCGCTGGGTAGATTTGGCGAAAAAGTTGTTTTTGTTAGTGGTGTCGTACCTGGTGATGTAGTTGATGTTCAAGTGACCAAGAAAAGAAAAAGTTATCTTGAAGGTAGAGCTGTTCACATTCATGAGTACAGCTCAGAACGAAGCGAAGCATTTTGTAAGCATTTTGGTGTTTGTGGAGGTTGCAAATGGCAGAACATGGATTATCAGTACCAATTAAAATATAAGGAACAACAAGTTATAGATCAGTTTACACGTATTGGTCATTTGGATGTGGAAGATTGGCAATCAATTATACCTGCACCTGAAACGAAGCTTTATAGAAATAAGTTGGAGTTTACTTTTTCTAATAGAAAATGGCTGACCATTGAAGAAATTCAATCAGATCAAGAGTTTGATAACAGAAATGGATTGGGTTTTCATATTCCCGGTGCTTTCGATAAAGTTGTAGATCTTGAAGAATGTCATCTACAAGCTGAACCTTCTAATAGTATTCGTCAGTTTACCAGGGATTTCACACAGGAAAACGATTATTCTTATTTCGATCTCCGCCAGCAAAATGGACTTCTGCGTAATCTGATCATACGAAGTACAAGCATTGGTGAAGTAATGGTAATCGTTGCCTTCTATGAAGATGATGAAGCAAAAAGGAATTTACTTTTGGATGCATTAAAAGATAAGTTCCCTGCTATGACCTCATTGTTGTATGTGATCAATGAGAAAAAGAACGATAGTCTTTTTGACCAGGATTTTATTTGTTATGCAGGAAATGATCATATAATTGAACAATTAGGAGAATTGCGCTTTAAAATTGGTCCTAAATCATTTTTTCAAACCAACTCAAAGCAAGCGATGGCTCTATACAACACAGCCATTGGATTTGCCGATTTCACTGAAGATGATATCGTATATGACCTTTATTCAGGTACGGGTACTATTTCAAATATTATCGCTCAAAAGGTAGGTAAAGTTATTGGTGTAGAGCAAATTGAAGAAGCTGTTCACGCATCTTTTGAAAATTCTCGAATCAATGATATTAAGAATACTGATTTTTTTACTGGTGACACTAAAGATGTGTTAAATCCTGAATTCTTTGAAAAGAACGGAAAACCGACTGTTATTGTGGTTGATCCGCCAAGGGCGGGTTTGCATGAAAAAGTGGTCATGGAAATTCTTAAAGCTGCTCCGAAACGATTTCTTTATATAAGTTGTAATCCTGCAACTCAAGCAAGAGATCTGGCATTGATGAAAGAGGACTATATAATTGAAAAAGTACAGGCTGTCGATATGTTTCCACAGACTCACCATGTTGAGAATATTGCTTTTCTCAGAAAGAGATAATTGAATTCATTGATTTGTTTAAAATATTTCCTTTTGATCATAGGAAAGAGATACAGTGAAAAATAAATATTTTTAGAATCTAATTACATAATTGACATCATGGCAAATATTTTTGAGTTCGAAGGAATGATTCCTGTTATAGATTCGAGTGCATTTATTCACCCCAACGCAACAGTAACGGGCAATGTTATAATTGGGAAGGATGTTTATGTTGGACCTGGAGCTGCGATTAGAGGTGATTGGGGTGAGATCATTATCTCAGACGGTTGCAATATTCAGGAAAATTGTATCATTCACATGTTTCCCGGAACAACCGTATTTTTAAAGGAGGATGCTCATATCGGACATGGTGCGATAATTCATGGAGCGACGATAGGCAGAAACACATTGATAGGTATGAATGCTGTAATTATGGATGAAGTTATTATTGGAGATGAGTGCATCATTGGCTCTATGGCTTTTGTACAAGCTAAAAGTGATATTCCTGATCGTAGTGTGGCTGTTGGAAATCCGGCACGAGTTATTAAGGATGTTAGCGATAAAATGATCAAATGGAAAAGTGAGGGTACACGACTCTATCAACAACTACCTAAGCAATGTCACGATTCATTAAAGGCGTGTGAGCCTTTGCGCGAACTACCTAAGGATCGTAAAAAACGAAGTCAGAATTATAAACCTTGGAAATCCAGTTAATTGGCAAAGGCAAAAAGTACAAATCATACACGCAGAATAATTAGTCTTGCTTGGCCAATTGTATTTGGACAATTAGGGCATATGATGTCTTCTGTTGCTGATAATATAATGGTTGGTAGCTTGGGTAGTACTGCTCTGGCTGCAGCAGCGTTTGCCAACACCATATTCGCTTTGTTCATACTTTTTGGTATTGGAGTGGCTATTGGTTTAACTCCGTTGATAGGGAGAGCTCATGGGAAGAAAAATGAAAAGGAAAAAGCATCACTGTTCAAACATGGATTGGTGAGTAATACCCTCGTAGGAGTTGTTTTAACTATAATAATGCTTGCATTAATTCCCTTAATGCCCTATTTCGGTCAGCCGGAAGAAGTGATTGATACAACAATCCCCTACTATTTTACCTTGGCTTTAACTGTTGTGTTCACTATGATCTTCTTTCATTTTAAACAATTTGGTGAAGGGATTTACATTACCAAACCTACTATGGTGATTACCATAATAGGGAATATTGTCAATATTGGTTTGAATTTCATATTCATCTACGGAATGCTTGGTTTTCCTGCTTATGGTGTATTAGGAGCAGGGATAGCCACATTAATTTCCAGAATTCTTATGGTATTGACCTTGTTTTTATACTTTAAAAGCACACATCTTAAAATTTATTTCCAAACCTTTAATAACCATTATTTCAGTTGGAAAAAATTAGGGTTCATCTTAAAGAATACACTTCCTGTTGGATTTCAGTACATTATTGAAGTAAGTGCTTTTGTTCTGGGAGCTATTATGATAGGGTGGCTGGGTACAATTTCATTAGCTGCCCATCAAATTGCAATTAATTTAGTTTCGATCACTTATTTAATTGCAAGCGGGATTTCATCAGCTACAACAATTAGAGTAAGTAATCTTAATGGCTTAGGTAAAACGAAGGAAGTGATATTGGCGGCAAGGTCCGGAATGAAGATCACCTTTGTTTTCATGTTATTTGCTTCAGCTGTATTCTTGATGGGTAATAAATTTCTGCCTTCTCTGTATATCGATGAATTACCCGTAATAAACATGGCTTCTAAATTAATTTTCATCGCCGTATTATTTCAACTTATGGATGGTATGCAAATTATTGAATTAGGTATTCTTCGTGGTTTAAATGATTTAAAGGTTCCAACTTATTTAACGGCAATCGCCTATTGGGTTATTGCACTTCCTACAAGTTACTTCCTTGGTATTTATTTTAAAATTGGAGCTGAGGGTATTTGGTGGGGTTACCTTGCAGGCCTAACTGCCTCAGCATTGATGCTATTTATTAGATATAAGAAAATAGAAAACCGATTACACTTAAGTTTGTAAACGGAAAACTAAAGAAATATAACTGCGCATAAATAATTAAATTTCACACTAATAATTATATTTGCGTCGAAACATCCAAAAAAGATATCATGGAAACTGAAAATAACAAAGACGTTGGTGGACCAGTTGTATTTGCAATATCGATTGCTATTTTAATAGTAGCTATTGTTTGGGCAATGAGTTAGTCACCTCGAAATAAAATTGTATTAAGGAAAAAAGGGTCCCGAATATTCGGAACCCTTTTTAGGTTAAAAGAAACAAGCTTACTTGGAAACATGTTTCAAAAAAATTAGATTTGAATACAAGAGATAATCGCTAAATGAATCAAGAACAATTAAATGATATCACCTTTGTTATACCTTGTTATAATGAAGAGTTCAGGCTTGATGTAGATAACTATAAAACATCGTTGACCAATAACGCTTCCATCTTCATTCTCTTTGTAAATGATGGAAGTTCGGATAATACACTGCACGTTTTAGAAGATCTAGCGAAATTATTTCCTCGGCAAGTGGCAGTGTTGAATTTAAAAAGTAATAAGGGAAAAGCTGAAGCGGTACGATCAGGTGTAATGCATCATCTTTCAACTCATCCAACTGTATCTATCATTGGCTATTTGGATGCTGATTTGGCAACCTCACTGGAAGAGGGCTACTCTTTGTCGTCCGTAATGAGAGAAAAAGAGAGCTTAAAATTTGTTTTTGCTTCGAGAATATCAAAAGTTGGTTCTACGATAAGTAGAAAAACATATCGGCATTTAATTGGAAGGGTTATCGCAACATTAATTTCTAATATTCTTAAACTCAGAGTATATGATACACAATGTGGGGCGAAGGTCTTTTCAAAAGAACTCGCTGAGTTTGCATTTGAAAAACCCTTTATATCCAAATGGCTCTTTGATGTTGAGATCTTTGCGCGAATGCTCTCCAAGCCAGAACTTTATAGTGAAAATAATATGTTGGAATATCCATTAGATAAATGGATAGATCACGATGGATCTAAAGTCAAATGGACCTATTTTTTTAAGCTCTTCATTGATTTATACAGGATTAAATTAAAGTATCCTAAATTGAGATCACGTAAAGAAATGCTCTAAATAATGGACTTTAGTTCGAAAAATATTTATAAGAATCCTCTACTCTACCTGATTATTTTTGCAATTGGGATCTTTATGAGATCATTTAATCTTAACGATAGTTTATGGTTGGATGAAATCTGGTCTATGCTTATGTCAGCACCGGAAAAATCCGTAGGTGACATCATCAATGCTTGTAAAACAGATACCCACCCTCCATTATTTGATATTTTATTGCACTATGCTTTATTGATTTGGAACGAAGATATTACGGGTCGACTTTTGGCCTTGTTTATTGGATTAATCGGTATTATTAGCACTTTTTACTACACTTTAAAAATCTCAAAAAGTTATTACGCTAGTTTTTTAGCTTTTACCCTATTAAGTCTAAGTTATTTTCACATTTATTATTCCAATGAAGGACGATTTTATACTTTCTTATACTTTCTATCTTTAGGTGTAATTGCCAATCTCTATCTTTTCTTAAAGGAAAAGAAAAAAGTACAATTACTGCTTTTTGTGATCTACTCTATCGTTTTAGTTTATACTCATTATTATGGGGTTATATTACTTTTCGGACTGTCATTGATTGTTCTCTTCCTTTGGATCATCAAGGAAATAGATAATAGATCCTTTATCAGTTTTATTGTTGGAGGAGCGATAATCCTTCTATTATACCTACCCTGGTTACCCTATATGTTTTCCGGCAGTGAAAATGAAAGTTGGATGAATCAGGCAGGATTGGGTCAGTTTTTCGAATATTTATATAACTATACAGGAAAAAACCCAATTGAATTTTTATTTGTTCTTACTGCGCTTGTTTTATCAGTAAAATTCTGGAAGTCCAATAAAATTCTTTATTCCATTCTTTTTGGGAGTATCCTTTTAGGGTTTCTCATTCCTTTAATTATCTCCTATTTGAGTATTCCTATGCTTCACATACGGTATACGTTTATCTATTTTCCTAGTTTGATCATAATGGTAGCAATGTTTTGGGAACAAACACCATTGTTAAGCGAACAAAGAAAGCGCTATCTATATATCGTTGTACTATTGGCCATTCTAATAAATTTCTTTTTTGTAAATGATTTTACTCAAGGAATTCATAAAGAAGCCTGGAAAGAAGTTGCCAGTGACATTGCAAAATTTAATAATGAGAATGGAGATAATGTGTATTTGGAACAGGCTTTCTACCTAAATTATTACTTGGATAAAAATGAGCATCCAGATGCGCAACAATTTAGTTCTTATCAAAATGAAGCTTCTTTTTGGTTCCTTCAAACACCTTATGATAGCTTAGAAAAGTTGGGATCAGAATACAGCGTTTCCAATACAATCGACTATGGAAATGACTTTATACTGCAATATTATACAGTGGAAAAATAGCCTGTTAAAAGTTGTATTTTCGAATAACACATTGCGTTTTCGCTATAATTATTGTTATTAATTGCGAATTTTAGTGTCACGTCACTATTATTTTTAATTCCTTAATGCTGCAGGCTGGCTTCATTTCTTTTGCTTGTCTCTATCGAGCAATTCCCATCAGTATTTTTGAATGTCAATAAAAATTTATTCTGTACTTTATAGTATAGCAAATAATACGTGATTTAGCTTATTGCACCTTAATCAAATAATTAAGATTTTTATTTCATTATAATTATTTTCAATGGCTAACTACATATAATCGATATGAAATTGAAATACTCTATTCTGCTACTCTTAATTTTTATTTTGTTTGCTTGCAAAAAGAAAATTGAGGAACCATCTATTGTAGAAATCATAGAACCTATTTGGCAAACCCCTTTGCTCGATGGATATAATATGGATCCTATATTATATAATGATGTAATAATAAGTAGCTATAGAAAAGGTTCAGATGGTGCTTCTTTAATAGCTATCGACAAGAAAAATGGTGATATTATATGGGAATGGAAAGATTATATAGAAGATCTTCCGTATTATATATATGGAAAATCGAATAAGCATATATATAATAATGTTTTCACATTTTATACGGAAACGGAAAACTATGCGATAGACCTTAACACGGGATTAAGTATATGGAATAACACACACGAATCAGATATTAGAAGCTCATCACTCTTTGATAACTTTCTTTTTTATACTCTCAATAATTGGAGTAGTACTTTATTTAGAAGTAGTATACTAATGATGGATATAGAAGATGGGGATTGGAATGAAGTATATGAACATGCTGATAGTAATGAGGTTGAAACTATTGTATCTCCTGTAGGTTTTATCAATTCGCAAAACGATACTTTATTGATCTATTCCAGTAACCCTACACAACCTAATTACGAATTTAAATATGGTGATGTATATTGCTATAATAAAACTCAGGATAGCCTATCATGGAAAATCGATGATCTAATTAAAAACAAACTACTAAAGCTAAAGCCTTTGTATATAGATAATCATTATGTGTATACAAGAACAGATAACGAACTATATTGTATAGATGTATTGCAAGGTGAAATGGAATGGAATAAATCTTTTGAGGACATTACTGGAAGTAATTACTTGATCTATAAAAACTTACTTATTCTAAGTAAATATAATGGAGATATTATTGCCTTGAATAAGTTTACTGGCGAAGAAGTTTGGCTTTGGAATGAGGGTTATTATCCTGATAGTAATAGAGAGTTGAGTGTTTATAATAATAGACTCTATTTTGGATCCTATTACTTATATATTCTTAATGCCGACAATGGCCAAACGATGTATACATTCAAATCTCCAAATGAAGAAAATCATTTTTATAGTGCCGTTTCAGTGGATTTAGCAAATTCCAAAATGTATTGTTTCGATTTTAGTTTTTTACTATGTATGGAATTACCAGATTAAAAGGTATAAAATTAGCTTCGAAAATCAGTTAATTCAATTGCTATAATATTGTTGGGAACAGAATAATAAATAAAAAAATCCCGTCCTGATAGCTATCGGAACGGGATCAATTATTATGCATTCATTTTTGGAGCGCGTTTTCTTTCGTGCTCTTTCAAATATATCTTTCTTAGTCTAATAGACTTTGGTGTTACTTCTACATACTCGTCACCTTGAATATACTCCAATGCTTCTTCCAATGTAAATAGGATCGGTGGAGCTAGTTTTACCTTATCATCATTACCCGAAGATCTCATATTCGACAATTTCTTCGTTTTTGTAATGTTAACGGTTAAATCATTTTGTCGGCTATGTTCACCAATTACCTGCCCTTCATATATTGGATCACTTGGTGACACAAAGAATTTCCCTCTATCCTGTAAGTTATTTAATGAAAATGGAATTGCATCTCCATTTTCCATTGAAATTAAAGAACCATTATTTCTTCTGGCAATAGGGCCTAGTACAGGTTGATAATCATGAAAACGGTGTGACATAATTGCCTCTCCTGCAGTTGCAGTAAGCATTTGATTTCTCATTCCAATAATACCACGCGCTGGAATGTTAAACTTTAAAATACTTCGTTGACCTCTAGCTTCCATGCTCAACATCTCCCCTTTTCTCTGAGTAACGATGTCGATAGCACGACCAGCCATATCATCCGGAAGGTCGATCAATAGTTCTTCAAATGGTTCACATTTAACACCATCGATCTCTTTAACAATTACTTGTGGTTGTCCAATTTGCATTTCATATCCTTCACGTCTCATTGTTTCGATAAGAATTGAAAGGTGAAGTACTCCTCTTCCAAAAACGATAAATTGATCAGCTGATCCACTGTCTTCAACTTTCAATGCAAGATCTTTTTCTGTTTCTTTAAATAAGCGATCACGTATATGTCGAGAGGTAACAAATTTACCTTCCTTACCAAAGAATGGAGAGTTGTTGATTGTAAAAACCATGCTCATTGTCGGCTCATCGATAGCCAAACTTGGCATAGCCTCAGGAAATTCAACATCAGTGATAGTATCTCCGATATCAAAATTTTCAATTCCTGCTATTGCACAAATTTCACCTGATTGAACTTCTTTCACTTTTTTTCGCTGAAGACCTTCGATCACAAACAATTCTTTGATCCTTGACTTCTTTATATGGCCATCTCGACTCATTAAAGCTACAGGGTCATTCTCTTTTAATGTACCACGGTAAACTTTTCCAATAGCGATACGACCAATGTAATTGGAATGATCGATAGCTGTAATAAGCATTTGTTTGTTTCCTTCGATTGTTTTAGAAGCAGGAATATGCTCAATGATAGTTTCCATAAGCGGAACGATATCATCTCCATGTTCATTCCAATCATAATCCATCCAACCATTCTTTGCAGATCCATATAAAGTCTGGAAATCCAATTGTTCTTCACTTGCATTCAGTTCGAACATTAGCTCAAATACATCTTCATGCACCTTATCTGGCGTACAATTTTCCTTATCTACTTTATTGATCACAACAATGATCTTTAGATCCAGATCAATTGCTTTTTGTAATACAAATCGAGTTTGTGGCATTGGACCTTCAAAAGCATCTACTAAAAGAATTACTCCATCTGTCATGTTCAACACACGTTCAACTTCTCCTCCAAAATCGGCGTGACCAGGAGTATCAATAATATTTACCTTATAGTCTTTATATCGTAAAGAAAGGTTTTTGGAAGTAATCGTAATTCCTCTTTCTCTCTCAAGATCATTACTATCCATGATCAATTCTCCAAGGTTAACATGTTTTTCAAACACCTCACCGGCATGGATCATTTTATCAACCAAAGTAGTCTTACCATGGTCAACGTGAGCGATAATCGCTATATTTCTAAGTTTCTGCATTTTGCTATCGTAAAAAAGTGCGCAAAGGTAGTGTTATTTTTATTAGTAATAATAAAACATAAAATGATGTTAAAAAGTAATTCAAAAAACGCTTAAAAATATAGTGGAAGACTATTCCAACAATGTAATTTTATACTAAACTAACTAGGACCTTTTATGAATTCCAATGACAAGCATTCTTCTGAAAACATTGTAGACCTGGATCTTCAAATTGAAAAGACAGTACAGGATCTTGGTAGACTCTCATCTTTTAGTCAAAACAATGGTGGTGATGCACTTTCAAAAGTTCGTCATGAAAAAATGCAGGCGCTCCGTTTTCTTAGAGAGAAACGAATTAACATCCTTAATAAAAATCTCATATAACACATACTGATGGCCAGTTCTGTAAGAATTGATAAATTCCTATGGTCCGTGCGTTTATACAAAACCCGAAGTAAAGCAACAGAGGCTTGTCGCGCTGGAAAAGTAAAGGTTGGTGATAAAAGTGTTCGTCCGGCAAAGACGGTTTCGGAGGGTGATTTATTTCAATTAAGGAAGGGACCAATTACTTATTCATTTAAAATTAAAGAGCTATTAAGTAGCAGAGTTGGAGCTAAACTTGTTGCTGATTATATTGAGAATTTAACGACGAAAGAGGAACTCGAAAAGTTGGAAGTGATTAAGCTAAGTTATTCACAATTTAGATCAAAGGGTCAAGGAAGACCAACTAAAAAAGATCGTCGGACCATCGATTCATTAGAATTTGATGAGATGGAGGATTCTAACTGGGACAATTGGAAAGAATGGGAAGAAGAGAAATAGAATTAATATCCGATTGGTTGATAGTATTTTTTAATGTTCTTTTTGTCCCTGCTTATTGTCGGCATTAATGAATAGTCTTAACTTGCCAATCTAAAATCATGGCAATGCCTTTATCATTCTCAACAGATATTCTACCTTTAAAAAAGGAAGAAGTCAAACCAGCAATTGAATTCTTACTTAAAACAAAAGAATTCAATTCCACTCTGGGTTACTTATTTCCTGATATGGATCGTAAACAGGTTCTCGCGCTATTAAAAAGCATACAATCTACAGACGAGTTTCAAAGCAAGGTTACGGCTGAAGCAATTCAATTTATTATTGAAAGGAGTATGGAGGCCTTTACGGTAGAAGGAATTGAAAACGTAAAGAAAAGTATTAAACACTTATATATCGGGAATCATAGGGATATCGTATTGGATTCAGGACTTTTTAATTACTACCTGCATAAAGAAGGGAATAAAACCACAGAAATGGCTATAGGAGATAACTTGGTTACTTCAAAATGGCTAGCCAACCTCTTTGCGTTAAATAAGAGTTTTACTGTTAAGAGAAGCGTTCCTCTGAACCAAGTGCTTGAGTATTCTCTGGAATTGTCTCGTTATATTAGAGAGGCAATTACTCTAAATAGAAGCTCTGTTTGGCTTGCTCAACGCGGCGGAAGAGCTAAGGATGGCAATGATGCTACGCAGGGTGGTTTATTAAAAATGCTAAGTATTTCGGATGAGGACCTGGCATTTATGAATAATTTTGGAGCATTAAATATTATTCCTCTTTCAATTTCCTATGAATATGATCCTACGGATAGTATGAAAATTCCTCAATTGTATGCTCGTGAACAAGGTGAAAAGTATGTAAAAAAGAAGACTGAAGATCTAAATTCTATTATTGCAGGAATTTTGGGTTTCAAAGGAAATGTTCACTTGTGCATTGGGAAAATGATAAGTAAAAAGCAATTAGAACCGATCGCAGAGATAAAGCGTAAAAACGAGCGTTTAAAAGCGCTTGGACAATTGATCGATGAGCAGATCGTTCTTAATTATAAGCTTTGGGCTACCAATTTTATTGCCTATGACCTGATCAATAATACAGATAAATTCAAAGGAAAATATACTGCAGTGGAGAAAAAGGAATTTGCTCATTATATGAGAAAACAAATCTCTCCTTTAATTGGAAAAACAAAAGAATTGAACCGCCTCTTCCTTCAACAGTATTCGAATCCTGTAAATAATCAATTGCTACTTGGTAAAAAACTTTAAACTATTTGTATGAGTTTATTTGATAAAATAATTGACCGCAAAGGTGTCGCTTCTTCAAAATGGCATCCTAATTATCTTAATTCTCTTTTTTCATCTGAGGATGTACTTCCTTTTTGGATCGCTGATATGGATTTTCGTTCTCCCTCTGCCCTACTTGATAAAATTAAAGAAAGAGCTGACTATGGTATATTGGCCTATGAGTATTCTCCTGATAGTTTTTTCGATAGCCTGATCTCATGGGTTGAAACTCATCATCGCTATACATTAAGCAAAGAGAATATTCATGCATCTCCCTCCATTGGTTCAAGTATAGGGATTGCAATTGATTGTTTGAGTGAGCCAGGAGATGGCGTAATAATACAGCCTCCGGTATTTATGGAGTATAAAAACTTTATAAAAAACAATGGCAGAAAGATCGTTAAGAATGTATTACTCGAAAATGAAGGTATATACAACATAGATTTTGAAGACCTGGAAAACAAAGTAAAAGTAGCAAGTAATAAATTATTGATTCTTTGTAATCCCCATAACCCAATTGGTCAGATATGGGACTTGGAAACGGTAAGTAAAATAGTCAAGATTTGTAAAGACAATGATGTTATCGTATTATCAGATGAAGTACATGGGGATATTGTGTATTCAGGAAACACTTTCAACGGAACATTAGCTCTTGATTCCTCGCTTCATTCTCATATCATTTCACTTTACTCTCCTGTAAAAACTTTTAATCTCGGTGGGTTTACTGATTCTTTTATTTTCATTAAAGATAAGGAGCTGAAAGAAAAAATCTCGAAAAGCATGAAACGTTTTGGTCTAGGTAAAACAAATGGAGTTGTACGAGACGCGCTTGAAGCTGCATTTAGAAATGGTGAACCTTGGCTCAATGATCTGATCACCTACTTGCAAGGAAATATAAACCTGATCGATAGTAAACTAAAAGAAAGTGGGTTACCTATTACTTTTAATCGTCCGGCTGCTTCCTATCAATTATGGTTGGACTTTAGACAAAGTGGAATGGCAGCGGCTGAAGTTCATACTTTTTTATCGCAAAAAGCTAAATTAGGAATGAATGCAGGCTTTTGGTTTGGTAGAGAAGGTGCAGGGTTTACTCGGATGAATATAGCTTCTCCGAGGTCTGTAATCGAGGAAGGAATGGATAGATTGATTACGAATTATGAATAAAAAATTAACCGCCGAGCACGCAAAAAACCGCTAAATTAACTCAGTGTCCTCAGCGCCTACTTTGCGTTCTCCGTGGTTAATAAAAAGTATTTTTCTCTTTCATAATTCGTAATTGATTATCAACCTCCTATTGCAGCATCCAATCCATTATCGTTAAACAATTGAACAATACGCTCTTGTTCTTCTTCACTGGGTTCTTCCATGTTTTTTTCATCATACTTCCCTCCTAGCTTCTCATACTTTTTTGCAGCAATAGCATGATAAGGAAGAATATTGATCTTTCGTTTTTCTCCTGGTAAAGAAGATATATATTGTATCGTGTCATTAATGTTTTCATCGTCATCATTTACACCTGAGATTAATGGAATACGGATATTGAT
>JAUVAY010000177.1 GCA_030591505.1 Flavobacteriales bacterium
AAGTAGATTCTGTGTTAATTTCCAAGTTAAATCCAAATTAATTATATTTGATTTGAATCTATGATTCAATAGAGCGGACTAGATCCAGCTCCCGGGGCGACTTTATGTTGCCCCCTTTTTTTATTTCATAATCAGGATCAAATACAGTATCGTTTTTCCATAATATGTAGATCATTATCAATAGTTTTCTCTGAACAGCCACCACTCCTTTCATTTTTATTCCTGATCTACTTACTAACCTTACAAATAGATCTCTGTTATTTCCTCCGGCTCTTATGGATGCTAGTGCCGGCATATGCATAGCCTTTCGAATATTTACGTTTCCTCTTTTTGATATTCTTGGTTTAGTTTTAATAGAGCTTCCTGACTCCTGATTAATTATATCATATCCTGCATAACTTACCAGTTGTCTTTTATTTCTAATTTGGTTAAACCCATGAGTTTCTCCTATAACCGCTACAGCGGTAACTAAACCTACTCCAGGGATAGTTGTAATCTTTTCAACCTTTGCTTTGAGGTTCTTATCTGAATCAACTAATTTCTTAATCTCATTAAGTATTTCTTGCTTTTGTTTTTGTAAGAGTTTGAGTGTTTGTTTCATTCGTTTTATGGTGCTTTTACTAGGCCATACACATGAATTTTCTGCGTGAAGTTGATTCTTGAGTTGTACAATTCGGCCTTGCACTTGTTCTTTTTCCCTTCCCAATCGTTTTAGTTTAGCATATATTTCAGGAGGCTTTACCCATAAATCAAGTTTCTTTTCCAATCCCATAACAGAAAGATAACGTGAAGCTATTTTATCGGTCGTCTTTTTTACTTTTAATGTTTTACTAAAGTCTTTTGCTCGTTTGGCTAAAACCACTGACAGTTCAAGATTTAAATCGTAAAGAAAATGAGCCAAATGCTCATGATAAACCCCAGTAGCTTCCATTACAAACTGGAGTGGAATAGATTTATTATCAATCTTCCCAACCCATTTATTAAAGGCCCTAAACCCATTGAAATCATTGATAAATTTTCGAGATCCTAAATAATCAATCTCCCGAAAAACATCACATACACTAAAAGTAACTTCGAAATCCTTTTTAGCAATGTCAATTCCGACACATTGTTTGATAATTTGTTCCATAAGTTATTTGTTTTGAAATAGAAAGAACATTCTCCACCTCCTTTTCTCATGCTTGATATTGTTGCTATACGAACAATGCCGTATGCATTACATTCTGTTCTGGATCTAAAGAACAAAGAAGAATGAGGCATTCTCTACTTCTGGGTATGCAATTATGCTACTTAGGCACAAATCTGCTCTCATTCCTCTTCTTTCTATTGTTTTAATGGAAAATAAACAATCTAGAACAAACATATGAGGTACAAAGGTCACGAAGTTCTTAAGGTAAATATGCACAATTAAAAATATTATAAATCAGTCTTTTTAAATACTCCTTTCATTCATTGCTTTTCCCTAGTGTTCTCCGAGCCTTCTTAGTGTCATGGTGGTTAGATTAAAAAAGATAGGTTGAGTTTGGACTGAAAGCAAATTGATTTTTTAATCCTTTATCACAGGTCTCTCGTTTCCAAATATACCTTATCTACATGAGGTAATATCGATCGTATTTCACTTTCAATATTTACGATCTCTGCTTCCAATTCATCGGTTGTATATTTATTATTGAATTCAATATCAATCCCAACCAGTACAGATTCAGGTCCAAAATGGATCGACTTTATGATACCATGTTCAATGATTCCAGGATGCTTTTTTAGTATCCCTTCTATTTGATCAATTTCAAATTCATTCAATGATTCACCTAAAAGCAGTCCCTTTGTTTCTTTAGCTAGTATGGCTGCCATTCCGGTTAAAATAATCCCGATGCAAACTGAAGCTATACCATCTGCATAAATAAATCCGAAATAATCTCCTACAAAAACACCTAATAATGCCACGATCAAGCCCGTAATCGCACCAAGATCTTCAATTATTACCGCAAAACCAGCAGCATCTTTGCTTAAGCGGATTTTGCCTAATATCCCATTCAAGGAAACGCTACCCGTAAACTCTCTTAATGCGACAATAAGAGAAGCCCCTTCAAATAAAATAGCCAAAGACAATACGATATAATTGATCTTTACATTATCAATGGCTTCTGGATGTAATATGTGTTTTATTCCTTCGTAAATAGCAACTCCGCCCCCCAATGCAAAAATCAATAAGGCCACCACAAAAGACCAGAAGTAGACTTCTTTTCCATATCCAAATGGATGGTTCTTATCAGCAGGTTGCTTGCTTCTTTTGATTCCATACAAGAGCAATAATCCATTGGTCGAATCGACGGCTGAATGTATTCCTTCTGATAACATCGCAGAACTCCCTGTTATAAAAGAGGCAGTGAACTTAGCAATTGCTATTGCTAAATTTGCACTTATCGCTCCATAAATAGCGAGTTTTGATCCTGAAGCTGCCATTATCTTATTTATCTTTTGTAAATACTAACCTTCTTCCTTTGCTAATGATATCCTTATCCATTAGTTGCTTTCTAAACATTCCCTCTGCGAACATCACAGCCTGATCATCATAGTGAGGGCTCATAAAGTTTCCTGACTGACCACTTGGATTGACACTTAAAGAATGTTCTACATCCGCAAAGTCAATTATAATTCTCATTTGTGGGCCAAAAAGCACTTGACGAACTTTTTTATCAGATGTTAGGTCAAACCCTCCATTATTAATGGTTTCATTCCCTCCCATAGAAGGAAATGGACCTACATTAAAAGTGTTCTTAAGTGCCTCTACTTTTCCTAAAGGATGCTCAAAATAAAGCTGATGTGCTTCTCCCCAATTCCAATCGCTATAATTCGTTCCCCACTCATTATTACAAATCATTAGTGCTTCAATAAAAGTGGCCGTTGCTATATCATCCGCACTTTCTTTTTCGTCTGTATGTATATTATCCCACCAAGGTGATGTAGGACTATTAAAAACAATTGGGTAGGATCGTTTATGACGATGAGCTGAAGTAAATACTTTGTATAAATCTTCACCAAATTCATCTTTATACACTGCATCCATTAATAATTGGATCCATCGGTAATACAAAATAGGCTCTCCATCTTCGACACTATGCTTACCACTCCAGTGCTTTAACCATTCTAATGTTTCTTGTTGTTTAGGGTCAAGATCCGATAAATGGACCATGGAGCATAAAGATGCATTAAGGTCTCTTTCTACAATAGATGTCACATCAGTTATCATTGTTTTCATCTCCTCTACGCTCCACTTCTCTTTTGATTCAATCAATTGCGTTATCCTTTTAGCACGGTTTTCAGGAGCATAATATCCAGGGTACCATGTAGAATCTGGCATCATCCCTGGCTGGTTATTAGAAGAATAAATATATCCCCAAGGTGGATTTACCGATTTTGGATTATCCGAAAAATCCCAATATTCAGTCAGTCGCTCTTTAGGATCCGTACCATCATGAATTGCAAATGATTCCATTCCCTTTGGTCTTTTTACCATTTTCGCACAGGCCCACCATGCAATATTCCCTTCATTGTCTCCATAATTTACATTAAGTCCGGGGGCAGCGATCATTGAAGCTGCTCTTTCCGCTTGATCTATATTTGTTGCCGTATTCAAAAGATAAAAAGCATCCATCAATCTTGATTCGATTTTGCTATAGGTCCACCAAAAAGATACTGGATGCTCCATATCCGCTTTTAAAAAATCACTTATTAGTGGTCCATTAGGTGTTTCTCTTACCTCATAAATAACTGATTCTTCGCCTTTAATTTTAATTTCCTCCTTATACACATCCATTTCATTCCATTTTCCATCATATAGATAAGTGCTATTAGTAGAATCAACCGTTTCATAATACAGATCAGCATCATCATTCTCAAACATGGTCAATCCCCATGCCTGATGACGGTTATGTCCAACCAATGCAAAAGGAATACCTGGCAAATAATTTCCATAAAAAGAAAAACCCGGCACTTCTATATGGGATTCATACCAAACTGAAGGCTGAGCATATTTCATATGTGTATCATTCGAAAAAAGCACTTTACCGGATTTACTTCTGGATGGAGCAAGGGCCCATGAATTACTCCCTTGAAGCATTGGTATAGGCATTTCAAGCATCATCTGGTCATACTTATCACCTAATAGCGCTAATAAACTATCTGCTGTTTTATGAATGGGAATAAACTTGCGTTTTGGATCAAAATCAACATCCATTCCGGCAACATAGGCTGAATCAGGGAAGTTTTTAAGCACATGATCAACTGCAGGTTCCGTTTTTAAGGTAAAAGCAAAACTAAATGCCATATACCCTGATGTTTCAAGTAAGTTAAGCCATTCGAAAGGCTCTGGATCAACACCCAGTAATTTATACTCAAGCGGTAAGACTCCTTTTTCAATAAACGCATTAACCCCATTAAGGTATGCAGTTACCATCAACTCCTCTTCAGGATCGACCAGATTATTTTGGATAGAAGTCAACTCCTCTTTCGCCTTTCTTCCAATTCCAAGAGTTCTGAAAAATTTATCAATTTCCAGCACATCTTTACCAAATAACTCCGACAAGCGACCTGCGCCAACCTTTCTCATAAGGTCCATTTGAAATAATCGATCTTGAGCATGAATATAGCCCAGTACTTCATAGGCATCTTCAGTATTCTCAGCATAAATATGGGGAATCCCATAGCTATCAAAAAACACCTCGGTCTTGCTATTTAATTCAAGATGTGAGATCACACCTTCATAAGTTGGGCTTTGGTGTTTAAGATAAATCCAACTAGCAATAG
>JAUVAY010000065.1 GCA_030591505.1 Flavobacteriales bacterium
AATAAATTATGGAAAAATTATTATCAAAAAAATCCTTTAATTGTAAATCAGTTTCAGGACTAATTATGAAGTGTAAATCAATAGTAGGATTAATAAATTAACTGTAAACTAATTTCAGGACGAGTCAAACTTTCACCCTTCGTAATACTACGGAGAAGGACTCCAACTCCGCGCTTCCAACTCCACGCTTCTAGCTTCTAGTTATCCCTATTCACCCTTAACTCACGTCCATCCTCTAATGTGATGTTGTTGAATTTGTTGGTGATCTTCTTTTCAGATTTAGCATCCACTTCGAAAAAGGAGAATGACTTTTGAATATCAACACTTCCTATACTTGAACGTTCAACTCCAGAAATTCTGCAGATAAAGTCCATCATATCTTGCTTATTAACTTTATCTCTGCTTCCTAAATTGATAAAGAAACGTGGGCTTTCACCTTTCCCTAATGTTTTCCTTCCACGTGGACCACCTTCTTTTCTGCTGTCTCTGCTTCCACTATCTCTATCTCCTCTGCTATCACGGTCTCTACGTCCATCGCGGTCTCTTCTGCCGTCTCTATCTCTTCTGTTGTCTCTACGTCCATCTCGTCTACCTTCTCCACGATCCGAACGGTCACTTGACTTAGCGTTAATATCCTTCTTTGCACCTAGATTCAACTTCTCTAACTCATCAGCAACCATCTTGTCGATTAATTCTTCCTTCGACAATCCACCGAATAGAGAATGAACCTTTTCTAATATTTTAGGGTCGATCTTTCCTTTGGTTTCTTTCTCCATGATAAACTGACACCAGTTTTCAAAACGAATATCCATTATTTTATCGATAGAAGGAATTTGAACATTATTAATTTTTATTCCTAATTGCTTAGCAATACGGTCGATCTTATACTTCTCTCTTGTATTAATAAAAGCGATGGAAATTCCTTTTTTACCGGCACGAGCAGTTCTACCGCTTCGGTGTGTATAATAAGAATTATCATCAGGAAGAGTAAAATGAAATACGTGAGTAAGGTCAACCACATCAATACCCCTTGCCGCAACATCAGTAGCGATCAATACTTGTAATTGATGTGCTTTAAAACGCTTCATTACACGGTCACGCTGCATTTGTGAAAGATCACCATGCAAGGCATCAGCTTTATAATTATGCTTAAGTAATTCTTCAGCTAAATTCTGTGTATCCCTTTTTGTTCTGCAGAAAACGAGTCCACGCATATTTGCATTCATATCCAGAAAACGAGTGATCGCTTCTGTTTTATCTGCTTGCTTAACTATAACATATTGATGTTCAATATTGGTGTTAACAGCATTCTTTGGATTTATTCTGATCTCAATAGGATTGTCCATGTACTTACTCACTATCCTTTTGATCTCACTTGGCATCGTTGCAGAAAACAACCATGTTAGCTTTGTTTCGGGAGTATGACTAAGTATCTCATCCAACTCGTCTTTGAAGCCCATGTTTAACATTTCGTCGGCTTCGTCGAGTACTAAATATTTTAATTGGTCCAGTTTTACAGCTTTTCTTTTTATAAGGTCGATCAATCGACCTGGAGTAGCAATAATAACATGCTGAGCTTTCCGTAAAGCTCTCATTTGATTTGATATAGCTGCGCCACCATAAACGGCAAGTACATTTACTCTATCTAGATGTCTACTAAATTTCTCTAATTGTTCGGCTATTTGCTGTCCTAATTCACGGGTAGGAGCGAGCACTAATGCCTGAGTAACGTTTTTACTTGTATCTATTCGTTCTAATAATGGCAATCCAAAGGCAGCCGTTTTTCCGGTACCGGTTTGTGCAAGACCAATAAAGTCATGATCCCCACCTAATAATTGTGGAATTGCCTGTTCTTGTATTTCTGTTGGATTCTCGAATCCAAGATCTGTAAGGCCTTTTAATACTGGTTCTGAAAGCCCTAACTCTTTAAATGTTGTCAAAAAAATGTATTTTATAAAATTGGCTGCAAAAGTAGGCTAATTATCTGATATATAAGTTTTAACTTTTAATTAATGTTTTTTGCATGTTCAATATGTGGGTACTATAAAGTCAATTCTAATTCAGAATCAATTATATAATTTTGATGTTTAATACTTTATGATTAGTCGTTATGTGCATAATATAAAACAATTTTATTGTAGATGATCTTTTTAATAAATAGGGTTTTTGTTTTTTTTATCAAGAACACGGCAAGTTTTTAACATAATTTCACATTTCAATCCCATTCAATATTCACATAATCAACATTATACGTAGACATGATGATTAATTGTTAATTAGACAATCTAATATGGGCTAATTGTTTTATTAGCTGATGTATGCTATTTCTATATTTGAATAGAATAATTCAATAATCACATTTAATAATAAAATAATGAAAAAACTATTACTCTCGTTAGTGCTTGTTTTTGTTTTTCAAGCCTTATCGATAACGACTTATGCACAAGGGGTAACAACATCGTCAATTAAGGGTAAAGTAATTGATGAAAATGGGGCAGCAGTATATACTGCCACTATTCTCGCTGTTCATCAGCCAACTGGTTCTCAGTATGGAGTCATTTCTTCAGAAGATGGATTCTTTACGATCAGGAATATGAAAATTGGTGGTCCATATACCATTACTGTATCTTATATCGGTTATAAAGATTTTGTTCTAGAAGATGTTACACTTAGTCTGAATGAAACTTTTAACATTGATGTAAAGCTTTCTAAAGATGTTATTGAAATGCAGGAGGTGGTTATTTCTGCTGGGGCAGATGAGCTGATAAATTCTGATCGGACAGGTGCAGTGACGAGTATAAATAGCAGAAAGATAGAGACTATGCCAACTATCTCTCGGAGTGCGCAGGATTTAACACGTCTTACTCCTGAATCTAATGGAAATAGTTTTGGAGGTAGAAATAACCTTTATAATAACTTCTCATTGGATGGGTCGATCTTTAATAATTCATTTGGATTGGATTATGCTACACCGGGAGGACAAGCGGATGCACAGCCTGTATCATTGGATGCGATCGAGCAAATTCAGGTTTCTTTAGCTCCTTTTGATGTTCGTGAAGGTGGATTTACCGGAGCTGGTGTAAATGCAGTAACCAAATCAGGAACAAATACATTTAGTGGAACAGCTTATTACTATTTTAGAAACGAGTCTATGCTCGGGAAAAAGATCAGTGGAAGCGAGATTCCTAACTTGGATTATAACTCAAATCAATTTGGTGTGAGTGTTGGTGGACCTTTAGTTAAGAACAAACTCTTTTTCTTTGTTAATTATGAAGGTGTTCGAAGAGATGAGTTAGCTCATGGCTTTGTTGCTCAAAATGACCAAAATGCAGGTCAGCCTGGTGTTACATCTGTAATGGAAGATAGTATTCAAATGGTACAGCAGCATTATAGAGATCGTTGGGGATATGAGCCTGGTGCTTATCAAGGTTACAATCACGAAACACAGAATAACAAGTTTCTGGCTAAGATAGACTGGAATATATCCAAAGATCATAAATTAATGATTCGATATAACTTATTGGATGCTTATAAGGATATTCTTCCTCATCCAGAGGCGATTATCGGTAGAGGGCCAACACCTTTCCGTTTGCCATTCGAAAACTCTTCTTATCGAATTTTTAATAAGATCAGTTCAGTGATCGCTGAATTAAACTCATCCTTTGGAAGCAATTCAAATAATAAGTTAACTATTGGATATACAACATTTAGGGACCATCGTGAGCCAAAATCTGCTCAATTCCCTGTGATTGATATTTTCGATCAAAATGGAAACTTGGCAATTTCAGCAGGTTCTGAGATGTTCTCTACAAATAATGTATTGAATCAAGATGTATTTCAATTTACAGACAACTTCACTTATTATTTGAATAAGCATTCCTTAACTGCAGGTATTAACTTCGAATATTTCAAGTTTGAGAATTCATTTAACTTATTTTACTATCCATGGTATACAGCTAATAGCGTTCAAGGATTTTTAAATGATGATATAAGTGGATTTGGAACAGGTGATCCTAATCAGGACGTCATCAATTCTAATCAGAATGATTACTCAGTTTCTTATGTAAATGTTGGTCAATTGGCTTTTTATCTGCAAGATGAATGGCAAATGACGGATAAATTAAATTTAACAATGGGTTTAAGAATGGACCTTCCAATGTACTTTAATGATATTCCGCAAACAACTGCAACTGATCGAGCAAGTGATTTTGAAGGCTGGGTTGATCCTAATACAGGTGAAACGACAAAAGTTAATACTACTGATTGGCCGGGCGCCAATCCATTATTTTCGCCAAGAGTGGGTTTCAATTATGATATTAAAGGTGACAGAACAATACAATTACGTGGGGGAACAGGGATCTTCTCAGGACGTATTCCTTTTGTATGGCTAGGTAATCAATCTTCAAACGCAGGTATTAATCCTGGCTATACTTTCCAGGTAAATGCAACGGCAGAAGACTTTAAATGGCCTCAGGTTTGGAAAAGTGACTTGGCTATCGATGCGACAGTTGGAAATGGATGGGTCTTAACTTTTGAAGCTATTTATTCTAAAGATATCAATTCAGCGATTCATCAGAATTACAACATGCAAAAGCCAAGTGCTAATCTTTCTGGTACAGGTGATGACAGAGAAATATTTGGTGGATTTAATGAAGTCAATATATATTCTGCTTCACCCGACAATCCTGATGGAACTTTCTTAGAAGCTGGGAATATTGTATTGACTAACTCTAAAGAAGGAGCACAACTTACCTTAACGGGAAAAGTTGAGAAATCGTGGAAAAGTGGTTTGAGTGTTATGGGAGCCTATACCTTCCTAGACTCGAAGGATATCACGTCTATCCCTGCTGAAATTGCAGCAGATGCTTTCCAACGTAACCCTGTAATTGGTGATCCAAATCAATCACAATATTCTTGGTCTCGTTACGGACTAAGACATCGTGCAATCGCTTCTCTATTCTATAAAGTTGATTATGGTAATTTCTCAACACATATTGGAGCATTCTTTGAAATGGGTAAAGGTAATCGCTACTCATATACCTATGCAGGTGATTTGAATCAAGATGCAATCGCTAATAATGACTTGCTTTATGTTCCTGTTGATATGACGGATATTAACTTTGGAACTATTGATGTTCTTGGTAATGGAATTCCTGCAGCTGATGCAGCAGAGCAATATGCAGCTTTGGATGCTTTTATAGAGCAAGATGATTATTTAAGTACACGAAGAGGTAAGTATGCAGACAGGAATGGTGCTATGCTACCTTGGTTCTCGCAACTTGATGTTAGAGTAATGGAAGACTTTAGAGTTAATGTTGGAGAAAAACAACATACGATCCAATTATCATTCGACTTTTTAAACATTGGAAATATGTTTAACTCTAGTTGGGGTGTACGTCAATTGTCTACAACAAAAACACCGATCTCAATGAATGGTTTGGATATCGATGGAGTTCCTTATTTTAGTTTTGATAAGAACTTAACTTCATCTTATGCTGATGATGTTTCTATCGCATCAAAATGGCAAATTCAAGTAGGAGTGAGGTATATCTTCTAAGTAGAATAAATACATAGTATAAAGGGTTGGTATATTTGATGCCAGCCCTTTTTTAATGCTATAATCAACCCTGTTTCCATTCATCCTATTTCAAAAAGCGTTTTTATTAATTTATTTATATTTGAAAAAGCCAAAGATTTAACCTTCTCTGCAATTAAGATTTTATTTTGAAACAAACATCTTATCTAATTATCGAATGAAAAAAGCGACGTTTTTAACAAGCATTTTAGGAATTTTATTTATTCTATTTTCTGTAAGCGTAATAGCTCAGAAAAAGAAGAAAAACTCAAGTGATCAAAATAAAGATACACTCTTAACTGCAGGTATTGTTAGTGGCTTAGAATTTAGAAATATTGGACCGGCAATGATGTCGGGTCGTGTTTCTGATATTGCGATTGACCCTGAAAACGAAAATGTATGGTATGTAGCCATGGGTTCAAGCGGTATTTGGAAAACGTATAATTCTGGGGTGACATGGAAGCCGATCTTTGATGGTCAAAAATCATTTGCTATCGGTTGCATTACCATCGATCCAAATAACCATCATGTTATTTGGGCCGGAACGGGCGAAAACAATGGTGGTCGACATATTAGTTTTGGTGATGGGATCTATCGTTCAAAAGATGGAGGGAAAAGCTGGAAGAATATGGGATTGAAAGAGTCTGAGCATATTGCCAAGATCATTGTTCATCCCTTTAATCCTGATATGATCTGGGTGGCTGCTCAAGGACCATTGTGGTCGAGAGGTGGTGAAAGAGGATTATATAAATCTGTAGATGGCGGTGAAACATGGAATAAGACCCTAGGAGATGATGAATGGGTGGGTGTGACTGATCTATTGATCGACCCTAGAAATGCTAATACATTGTACGCTGCTACATGGCAACGTCATCGTACTGTTGCCGCTTATATGGGTGGTGGACCAGGGTCTGGAATTCATAAAAGTACCGATGGAGGAGAAACATGGGAGAAATTAAAAAGTGGACTTCCGGGTTCTAATATGGGGAAAATAGGATTGGCTATTTCTCCTCAACAACCAGATGTTTTGTATGCAGCGATCGAATTAAATAGAAGAACAGGAGGTATTTATCGATCGGAAGATAGGGGAGCAACATGGAAAAAAATGTCGAGTGCGATCAGCGGAGGTACTGGCCCTCATTATTATCAAGAGCTTTGGGCTTCTCCTCACAAGTTCGATAGGATCTATTTTGCAGATAATAGAATGCAGGTTTCTGATGATGGAGGAAAAACCATGAGAAGATTGAAGAAGGTCCATAAACATGTTGATAATCATATTGTAGCCTTTAAAAAGAATGATCCAAATTATTTATTGATCGGTACTGACGGTGGAGTTTACGAAAGTTTTGACCTTGAAAATAATTGGCGATTTATGGCAAATTTGCCTACACTACAATTTTATAAAGTTGCAGTTGATGATGCCGCACCATTTTATAATATCTATGGAGGAACACAGGATAATAGTTCTTTAGGCGGACCATCGCGGACGGATAACAGTCATGGAATCAGGAACTCGGATTGGGAAGTTACCCTGGGCGGTGATGGGCATCAATCGGCTACTGAACCTGGAAATCCGAATATAATGTATGCGGAGTGGCAAAAAGGGAATTTGATGCGAATGGATAGAGCTTCCGGTGAGAGTGTATATATAAAACCACAACCTGGAAAGGATGATCCTCGTGAACGTTATAATTGGGACGCTCCCATATTGGTAAGTCCACATAAAGCAACACGATTATATGTTGGTACGCAACGTGTATGGAGATCAGAAGACAGGGGAGATTCTTGGACAGCTATATCGGGTGATCTTACTCGAAATGAAGAAAGAATCGAATTACCTATAATGGGTAAAAAACAAAGTTGGGATAATCCATGGGATATTTACGCAATGAGTGATTACAGCACGATAATGTCATTAGCTGAATCTCCAATCCAGGAAAATTTGATCTATATAGGTACAGATGATGGGATAATACAAGTTACAGAAGATGGTGGTGCTAATTGGAGAAAAATTGAAGTAGGGACCTTACCTGGCTGTCCAAAAACTGCCTTTGTAAATGACATAAAAGCTGATCTACATGATGTTAATACAGTTTATGTCGCTTTAGATAACCATAAATATGGTGATTATGAACCTTATTTATATGTGAGTAAGGATAAAGGGAAAACGTGGACTTCGATGAAGGGTGACCTTTTGGGAAGACGAATGGTTTGGAGAATTGTTCAGGATCATGAAGCAAAGAACTTATTCTTTTTGGCTACTGAATTTGGCTTGTATTTCACTGTAGATGCTGGTCAACAATGGATTCAATTGAAAGGAGGATTACCAACTATTTCATTTAGAGATCTTGTCATTCAAAAGCGTGAAAACGATTTAGTTGCCGCTTCTTTTGGCCGAGGCTTCTTTGTTTTGGATGATTATAGTGCGTTGCGAGAATTGTCAAATGAGAACTTGGAAAAGGAAGCCCATCTTTTTCCTACACGAAAAGCATGGTGGTATGTACAAAAGAGTCCACTGGGTGGTGGCCCGAAAGGAATTCAGGGAGCATCTATGTACACAGCGCCTAATCCTGAGTATGGGGCAACATTTACATATTTCATAAAGGAATCTTATAGCTCTAAAAAATCAAAACGTCAGAAGGAAGAAAAGAAATTAACTAAAAGCAATAGTGATATACCTTTTCCTGGTTGGGATACAATTGAAGCAGAGCGAATTGAACTTGAACCGAAGGTCTGGATCTTAATCAAGGATGTCACAGGAGAAGTGGTGATGAAAATGCCTGCTGCCAAAAGTAAAGGTTTGCACAGGACAACCTGGGATTTTAGGCATGCACATGCTGATGCTATTCCTTTAAACGCAAGAGCCTATGGAAAAAAGACTCCAAGCATGTTCTTATGTGCTCCAGGGATGTATACAGCAGCATTATATAAACAAATAGGAGGGGAGATCACTCAAATTGCTGAACCTATCGAGTTTGAAGTGGCAGCTTTATATAAAAGTTCTATCAAAGATGTTGACTTAAACGAAGTTGCTGAATTTTGGAGAGAAATGGAAGAACTAGATCAATATTTAACAGCTACTTCCCGAAGCATTACAAATGGTGTAAAAAGGGTGGTGGCAATGCAGAATGCGCTAGCAGTAAGTACTGTTGATTTTGGAAGTTTATATACACAGCTAGATGAATTACGTTTGGAGTTTGATGCTTTAAACACAACATTGGGAGGTAATAAATCAAAACGAGAAGTGGGTGCCCTTGCAGTGATGACTTTATGGGATAGATATGGTGTTGTTCAAATGGGAGTTGGAATGTCGGCTTATGGTCCAACAAGTATGCACTTAGAAAATGTGGCTATTGTAGTGGAAGAACATGAAGTTTTAAGAGCTGAATTGGAAATTTTATTAAATGAAAAAATCCCTGCAATGGAACAAGCATTGATTGAAGTAGGTGCGCCTTGGATAGAGGGGATGGATTTGCCCGTCTCCGCGGAGGATAAACCGGAGGAGAGATAGAAGATTAAGTTTTAAAAAGTAAAACCCTTCCAGCGTTCAAAACACTGGAAGGGTAGATTTAAATAATATTATCTCTTAATAATCTTCTGGGTATAAATTCCTTCTTTTTCCACCAGTTTTAAAATATAAGTAGTATTCACTAGTTCATTAAGTTCTAATGTGTTCAATCCATTAGAAATAGAGTGTTGCATTACTTCTCGTCCCATCAGGTCATAGATAAATAGTTTTGCATTTACATCTGAGCCTTCGTAGTTAAAACTAATTGCATCGTTGAAGGGGTTGGGGTAGACAAGTAGTTGTTTATCTGCTCTTTTGATTTTTCTAATACTCGTGATGATCTCTGAGCATTGTTCACCTCCAATAATTTCAAAGCTCTCCTTTACATAATCGACCGAGGCTGTGAATATGTCAAAATCTTCATCATCATCACCTGTTTCAGGCCGCTCAAATACAAAGGCAGTGTACATATCTCTACAAGAACCTGCATGAAATATAAATGGACCAGACGATGCTATCATTCGTGTATCATTTGGTATTTGAAGGTTCCAATCAGTCTGTGATTCAATGCCATATGTACCAAACATTTCAGGATCATTATTACTATTAACAAAGCGTGAAGGAATGCTAGTTGAGTCATTTGTATAACCATCTCCTCCATAAATTACAGGATCTCCAAACCTCCATGATCCAGCCATGTTATTATAGTATTCAATAGCACTCTGTGGGTCACCTTGTGCAGAACTATTATTTGAAATTTTTATCGAATGGTCTAATCCTCGGTATTCATTATCAATTACTCCATCTTCGTAGCCGATTCCATTAACTGTTTCATAGGCTTCAACTCCAATGTTATTATCTAGACCGTCATTATCCTGTTTTACTCCTCTTAATATCGTTGTACTTTGATAGGGGAGAACATTTTCATAGCCATCTTCATCGTAAGCATCACCATTTTGGCCGTAAACAGTGCTTCTCATAACATCAGTGGATGAAATATCATCCATGGAATTTCCAATATCGAAATCACTAAACATACCTAAGTAAGCATTGATGTAAGTATTTGGAGAGCGATTGTAATGTTTAACATAAGCAAAAACAACTTGGTCTAACAAAGGGTCTTCTGAATAGGAATAGACCATTATATGCGTTTCAATTCCCATAGGAGCCATTAATTCATTGCTTCTTTCTCCATTATAAATTACATATATGGCCTGATCTCCAAGGATGAGGGGGTAGTCACCCAAAGATGGTGTGTACATCCCATCGTTATTTACATCTACAAAGGGAGCTAGGTCGGCGGCTTGTCCTTTTACAACATCACCATGGGCGGGCCAATTTTCAATTACCTCGGGCATTACATATCCCGGCTGATCATAATCTGTAATATGAAAGTAAATATCGAGTTTGCTTATATTCCAAACACGGTCCCAGATTTCATTTTCGGTTTCATAGTACTCATTGTCCATCATTGGACCAAAACGTAGGTCACCAGGAGAAAGCTGCAAGAAGCGGGCACCATAGGCATAAGCAGAAGTATCATAAATTCCACCTACCCAAAAATTAAATGAATAAAAAGTATGCATGTCTGAATCTATGGGGGCTTCAAATCCTCCCGAAAATGTAGAATAATTATTGAATAATAGTCCGTTTTGTTCAGCACGAGCATTTATATTATTGATGTCGAGTGCAAACTGTGCTTTTGTACTAACCGCAATAAATAATAGGAATAAGAGTAGGGTTTGTTTCATAGTTTTGGTTTTGTTTTGATCGAATGTAAGTAGAAATAGGGTAGAACTACAAGGGTTTTAACTAGACTGAAATTGGCTGTAAATAATTATTAGGCATAGTATATGTCAGGAAATCAATGTAATAAGATCATATAAATATGTATTGGATATGTAATATTTTTGAAATGATTATTAAAAAAGCCGGACAATAATGCCCGGCTCTTATCCGCCAACGGCAGATAAGTTGTTACAGTGCATGGTAAGATTCTGTAACGTGGTATGTCTTTAGGTGATTACCCTTCAATCACTTGCCCTTTAAAAGAGTAAAGAATAAATAGCATATCTTTTTTTGTCTGATCGCTCATATTATGATTATCAAGTACAAGCATTATATCGTCAACAACAGCTAAGAATTCTTTAGCTGGGATATTCATTCCACTATGAATGTTGGGCACCCCTTTTCCTGTGTATTCTTCTGTTCCACCCGTTCCGGCTCCTAAAAAATCGCGCATGTGTTTTTTAACCATTTCTAATTGTTCGGGTTTTTCTTGTAGGTAAGTGAATCTACTGTATACCGTTGGATTATTCATATGAGTTGAAATAATGTCATCAACGATTGCGGAAATACCTTCAGCACCTCCCATGCGATCGTATAAACTTAGTTCAATCGACGGCGTTTCTTTCACTTCAACTGTTGCTTCGATTCTAGAATTCGCTTCACTTGAACATGCGTACATTCCAATGAGGAGGATAATTAAGGAGAATAATCTACTGTTTTTCATAGGTTGATTCTTTTAAATTTTAGTTTTTATTTGTTTATATATTAGTAAATGTTTTGGCTATTGGACTGATTTATAAATGTCTAATAACGATTACATTATTTTTAATGAATAGTGCTATTCTGAAGTTACCGGATCGATCATTATTACGACCTCACTCACAGAATTTGCAGGAAACCCACCTTGAACTGCATGTTCACGGATCATCTCCTCGTTAGGAGCAATGTAAACACAATAGATCTTATCATTAGTTACATAACTGTGTTGCCAGGTAATTTCCGGTCCCATATTTCTCAGCACATTACAAGAAGTTATGGAAATGTTTTTCAGCTCTTCAGCAGTTGAGCCACCAACACCGGGTATCTCTCTTTCAATTACATATTTGGGCATAATTTATTAGGTTTTAATTAATATTGAATTATTTCATGTTTCAAATTTCTTTCTTTATTGCGGCGCAAATATCAACTACAAATCATTTAATAATTACGCGCACCGCTTTCTCAATGGCTACTATTTCACCCGTGGACTTCATCCACGGCTAAAATAATGTCACTCCTTCTGAGTTAAACTTGACTGTACACTCCTTTTTCGGTTTTTCCCGTTGTAATTCGTAATTATTTAATTAGCCGGTCTAATATTCTGATTAACCCTAAATAAATTCGCTGGATCATATTTACTTTTTATTTGAGTCAGACGCTCATAGTTGTGCTTATAACTGGATTGTACACGTTCCTGCCCTTCATCCATCATGAAGTTGGAGTATGCGCCTCCTGCTGAATAAGGATGTGTTGCATCAAAATAGTCCTTACACCATGTTGTGATCTTATCTGCATTGGCTGGATCAGGATCTACACCTACAATTACACCGGCATAATTAGCATCTCGATATGCCCAAGGAGTATCTTCTTTTCCAACTCTACTTGCAGCACCGCTTATTGGATACAAATGCATTTGAGAAAGAGGAGTAGGGATACTTGTCCCAAATTTCTTATGTACTTTTTGTACTTCTGGGCCGAGTTCATTAAAAAAGTCGGCTCTCCAATACCATTGCATTCCAGGAGGCATTAATCCATCAAATAAAGTTTGTACAGATGGATAAGGCATTGGTCCAACGTGCTCAAAGAAAGGGTTCATAGCCATTATTGGTTTAAATGCCTCTTCTGCCTTATCAAGATCTCCAACATAACACCAAACAATTCCGCAAAAGTGTTTATTATGAAGATGATCAGGGAATGGAGCACCTGGTATAACCATCGTAGCAATAAAGCCATTAAGCTCATCTGGAGCATTCAATATAAAATCATGATACCAAGCCATGATTTCTTCTGTCTGTTCAATTGGCCATAACGTTGGACCACCATATACTGTTTTTACATTATGAGCCTGAAATTTAAATGAGGTTACAATCCCGAAGTTACCACCACCACCACGGATGGCCCAAAATAGATCTGTATTTTGATTAGCATTAACGGTTACAACTGAACCATCGGCTAAAACCATATCAGCTTCTAGTAAATTATCTATTGTGAGTCCGTACTTTCTTGAAAGGTGACCAACGCCACCACCTAAGGTTAATCCACCAACACCCGTTGTAGAAATAATCCCGGCAGGCACAGCTAATCCAAAAGGATGAGTGGCATGATCAACTTCTCCCCATACATTACCACCACCAACACGAACTGTTTTATTAGCTGTATCAACACGTACGAATTTGAGTCCGGATAAGTCAATAACTAAACCATCATCACACAGCCCTAATCCTCCACCATTATGTCCTCCACCCCGTATTGCAATTAATAAATTATTATCTCTTCCAAAATTTACACAAGCGATAACATCTGCTACATCAACACATTTGACAATAAGTCCGGGACGTTTACTGATCATCCCATTATAGACCTTTCTTACTTCATCATAGGAGCTATCGTTTGGAAATACCAATTCCCCTCTAATTTGGGATGCAAGATCTTCTAAAGAAACCTGATCAAGGTCTTTTACCAACTGTTCCATAATTCTTTGTTTTTAGTTTCAAGTAGTTGGATCAAACCTACAGATACTTAAAAAAAGTGAAGGCTACATTTAGTTCAAATAATAGCAATTTTGAATCATCAGAGTAACTGAAGGATAATTAATTAAGAAACAATAATTTTACAAACAAGCTGTAACTACATGTATATCACGCGTCTATATTTATAAAACAAATTATCTAGCGTAATCCGACGGAAGTATGCCATAGGTTTCTTGAAAGCACTTTGAAAAGTAAGAAGGGCTATTAAAACCCGTTTCGAAAGCTATTTCAGATATGTTTGCTTCCTGTTTATCTAGCAAAGAAATTGCCTTCTCTAACCTATATTCTTTAATAAATTCATTGGGAGATTTACCGGTCAACGATTTTAACTTACGGTATAATTGCGATTTACTAAACCCAAGATTTACTCCAAAATCATCTACTCTAAAATCGGTTTTATTCCATGTCTTTTCTGTAAAATCCATCAACTTGTTAAGAAATGTTTCTTCAGTAGGATTTAATATATTAATGATACCCTTATCAATTGAAGCATTAACATTTTCGATTTCATAAAGTGTATTTACTTCAGAAGATGCCACGATCACTCCATTTGCAACATCGCACATTCTCTCTGCTAAACTAATAGTGTCTTCAAAAATACTTTCCCTTTCAGTAACAGGAACACCACAGTTTAAGCCAATATTCAGGCTAATTAAGCCTTTTGTTTGTTCTTCAACATGCTTTTTAAATTTTGATTTAACCTCCAGTGCGCACATGATCGCATTGGATACACTAACAAATGAGATTAAAAAGTTAGTTGATTTATTTTCTACAAGTCTGCCTTCAAATTGTTCTATCGTTTTGCAAATTGTTTCATTAATGTCAGGTAATAGATCAATATTAATTTTATTCTTTCCAAATGATGAATCTTTAATACTAATTACCATCAATGTTCGAAAAGCTGGGTCGTTGATTATATTTAATTTGGTATTTTTCGCTTTTTCCGGATCAACAATTCTGCCTAAAAACGATTCTAAAAAAGACTCGTCAACTTCTATTATTTGCGATGGTACTCCCCCGTGAGCCTTGTCATGCATTCTTTTAATAGACTCTTTATCAGGTGCTTCTATTAGACAGAATCCGGATTTCCTTTTTTCATCAAACCAATAGGTAAAACCCCTGCATCCAAATTCATGTTGGCATTTAAGATCCATTTGATGCATTTCTGCAACATGCTCTGCCGTTATTTCATTAGGCATGTCATGTCTATCTAAATAAATAGGCATAGTAAATAAGTTTTGCTTACGTAAGATAGAAAAATTAATATAAAAAGGGTGAGGTTGTCTAATTAGAACGAGGAATTGATGCTATTAAAAAAGCCATCTACTAATATAAACGAATGTACCAAGTGGGGTAGAAGAGATCATCACATGACCACCTCTTGAGTAGCCTTTTTCTTCCAACTTTACAATTAAGGGGTAGTTAGGGGATTGAAATAGCTTAGATCTCACCTTTGTTATTTTGTATAAAAAAGCTACAAAACCACCACCAATAAGAAGAAATAGGAGGGAAGAGAAAAAATTAATATAGGGCGAAGGAAAATCTACCACCCCCATTATTAGTAAGATTAGAAGCGCTATGAAAAAGATAAGTTTTATTGAAAACCCAATTGTATGAATGGTCTCTGCTTTTTTACTTCTTGGAATTGACACGGTTTTATTCTTTGACAAAACACTCCCTGTAGGTCCAACTCCACCAGCTATTCCAGTATAATTAATCATACTGTATTTGAATGGAGAGCCATCCGCCTTTAGCCCTTGAGTATAAAAACATTCTTGATCGCTCAGCATCTTTTTCTAGAAATTAACAACATTTACTATCGGCCTGAATTGGTGGACAAGCAACTGTTCCGTAAGAACAATAAACACAACAATCATTGTTAATCGGTTTTAAAACAGTTTTACAATTTGTACACTCATAAAAATACTGACAAGCATCGCTAGGCATGTTTTCCTCTTTTTGGAATCCACACTTCGGACAAGTAATAGTCGACTTTAAAATTATATCCATCCTAAACGATCAGTAACACAAATAGGTGATTGAAAGTAAGCAAATTTTAGTTGAATGATAGAGAGCAGATTTAATCCTCTTTCGCATTCTCAATTTCGGGCAACTTTTGTTTTAAAGAGGATATTGTAAGAAAGGCAATACCTATGGGCATCAATGCGCTAATCCATAGCAAAAGGGAAGAATAATTAGCAATGCTGCTTTTAAACGTATAGATCATTATACTTTGAGAGAAAAGAAGAAGCTCCGACAAGACAATTCCAAGTAATAGCAGTACAATTCCACCTTTAATGACCTTTGTTACTGAGATGAATTTCTCTTCTATAAATGCAGCAAGAAAAAACAAGGTAAAAATTCCAAGCATGACCAGGTGTACAAAGCCGATTATAGAATAAGAAGATGTTTCGAGTAGAAATGACTGGGAAAATTTGAATGAAGCGAGGACTTGAAAAAGGATCTTTAAAGCATAAGCTGCAACAACAAAGATGAGTAACTTTTGACTGACCTTATTTAACCATGATAATCTCATACTCTTGCATTTTAGCACTAGTACAAAGGCAAAAAGTTGTAATAGACTAGCAATTATGGCAATTATGTAAAACAGAAGATTTGGTTCCAACCACAAAATAGATAGTATATAAAGTGGAATAATCGATAAATTCATATAGTTAAAGATCTTCTTTAATCTCAGGACATTGTTGATCCGTTTCGCTAAAAAGGCGAAGACGATGAACATGAAGAAGCCATTGTATAAGAAATGGAGAAACCAATAAATAGATAGTTTGTACCAGAAAGTATCTTGCAGTCCTTTCGCCATTATAAATCCTAAAGCAAATGGACCAATGCTTGAAAGGACTAAGTAAATTCCTCCCCAACGAGTAAATT
>JAUVAY010000051.1 GCA_030591505.1 Flavobacteriales bacterium
ATTCAAATGCCGGATATAAGTGGGATTGAATTCATTCAAAGCCTTCGAAAACCCCAGCGAATTATATTTACTACTGCCTACGATCAATATGCCGTAGAAGGATTTAAATTGAACGCTATCGACTATCTTTTAAAACCTTTCTCATTCGATCGCTTTGCTCAAGCTGTTAATAAGGCAAAAAAGCAAGTAGATCTAGAAAAAAGCATAGAAACTGTTTCTGGTGAACAAGAGAATAATGATTTTATAAGTGTAAAATCAGATTACAAATTACACAAGATATTACTATCAGACATTGACTATATTGAAGGGCTCAAGGCTTATGTTTCCATTTTTGTGAAAGGCAAACGTGTGATTGTTTTAGAATCATTAAAAAACCTTGAATTAACCCTTCCATCCCACCGTTTTATTCGCATACACAAATCGTATATTGTCCCTCTCGAAAAGATTCGCTTAATGGATGGTAACATGCTTGAACTTGAAAATAAAAAAGTCCCGATTGGAAAATCATATAAGGACATTGTATTAAAAAAAGTCTTCAAGCAAGAGTGATTTTTTGTGCGAATAATAATTTCCCTTATTAATCTTTTTTAACGGTTATATTCATTCCATTTAATTTATATTAGCGACCGCCTAATTACCATGGAACAGAATATAGTCATTATACCTACTTACAATGAAAAGGAAAACATTGAAGCGATCATTAAAAAGGTCTTTTCATTGTCAATACCTTTTGATATTCTCATTGTAGATGATGGTTCTCCGGATGGCACAGCTACTATTGTTAAAGCATTACAAAAAGATTTTCCTGAACAACTACACCTTATTGAGAGGAGAGGTAAATTGGGTTTAGGGACTGCCTATATTACTGGTTTTAACTATTGCTTAGATAAAGGGTATCAATATATTTTCGAGATGGATGCCGATTTTTCGCATAATCCGAATGACCTTATTCGACTTCAAAAAGCACTATCTGACAATGGTGCATCAATGAGTATTGGTTCACGCTATATCAAGCAAGGGGAGGTTAAAAATTGGCCATTTTTCAGGAAATTCATTTCTATGGGTGCTTCCGTGTATGTAAACATGATTCTATGGATAGGAATTAAAGACCCAACTGCTGGGTTTGTTGGTTACAAACGAGAGGTATTAGAGAAAATAAATCTTGATAATATTCGATCTTTGGGCTATGCATTTCAAATCGAAATGAAATATGCTGCCTGGAAATTAAATTATAAAATCGTTGAAGTTCCAATAACATTCATTGATAGAGAACTGGGTGTTTCGAAAATGAACACCAACATATTTAATGAAGCTGTTTTAGGGGTATTGAAAATGAAGTTCAAATAAGAGAAAACCATTCTTTTTTAAGACCTTTGGAGCGTAAAATTCTAATTGATGAACTCAAGCACGCTTATTAAAAACGCTACGATCGTAAATGAAGGTAAAACATTTATTTCTGATCTTCTTATCGTAAATGAACAGATTAAAAAAATAGAATCATCGATCGAAGCTACAGATGGTTGTACAATAATCGATGCAGAGGGATTAATTCTCATTCCCGGTATGATCGATGATCAGGTACATTTCAGAGAGCCTGGTGTTACATACAAAGCCGACATTAATTCTGAATCTAGGGCGGCAGTTGCGGGTGGTATTACCAGTTTTATGGAAATGCCAAATACTAAACCCAATACGGTCACACAGGAATTATTGGAAGAGAAATACCAATTAGCCGCCGAAAAATCCTTGGCCAATTACTCTTTTTACATGGGAGCGTCCAATGACAAACTCGATGAGGTTTTAAAAACGAACCCTGAGAATGTTTGCGGTGTTAATGTCTTCATGGGTTCTTCAACTGGAAATATGCTCGTTGATAATAGTGAAACACTCGAAAAGCTATTCTCAAATTACAAGGGACTTATTGCAAGCCATTGCGAAGACGAATCAACGGTACGAGCAAATGAAAAATCGGCGAAGGAAAAATATGGTGAGGACCTGCCTATGCGAATGCATCCGGAGATCAGGAGTGCAGAAGCGTGTTACTTATCCTCTTCAAAAGCAGTTGAATTAGCTAAAAAAACGGGAGCTCGATTGCATATCCTTCATTTGTCTACGAAAGTAGAAATGGGCCTTTTTACTAATGAGATTCCATTAAAAGATAAAAAAATAACAGCTGAAGCCTGCATTCATCATATGTGGTTTGACGATAGCTTCTACGACACAAAGGGCAGTCTAATTAAATGGAACCCTGCTGTTAAGAGCATAGCAGATAGAGATGCTATCCGGGAGGCCGTTAATTCGAATGTTATAGATGTTATTGCAACCGACCATGCTCCACATACGCTTGAAGAAAAGCAAAACTCCTATTTTAATGCACCTTCAGGTGGGCCACTGGTACAACACGCCCTTCCGGCACTTTTTGATCTTTGGAAAGAAGGGGTGTTTAGTTTAGAAAAGATCGTTGAAAAAACGAGTCATAGTGTTGCCGATCTTTTTAGTATTAAAGAAAGAGGTTATATCCGAGAAGGCTACAAAGCTGATATTGTTTTGATCGACCCAAATTGCGATTATACTGTTGATAAGAATAACATCCTTTACAAATGCAAGTGGTCTCCTTTTGAAGGGCATACATTTAAGTCGACAGTAAAATATACTTTTGTAAATGGTCAATTAACCTACAACAATGGTATATTAAATTATCAACATCGTGGACAACGTTTAAGATTTGTAGTATGATAAGGAAAGTAGTTGTTTTTATAATTATTGCAGTAGTAGGTTTTGCTTGTGAAAGCGATAATAAAACACCAGAAAATTTAATTCAAAAAAATGAAATGGCCTTGATCCTTACTGATATGATGTTATTAGAGGCCACCTATAACACGCGTCTAATTAGAGTTTCGGACAAAACTGAACGAATGTTAAAGTATAGTGAAGAAATAATCAACCATCATAATGTTACGAAAGAAAGCTTCGATATTAGCTATGAATATTACATGGACCATCCTGAAGATTTTGAAATGATCATGGAACAAGTCTTTGAGGAGCTTAATAAACTGGAAACGGAAGCTTCAAAATATAATGAGGTCGAAATAGAGACTGAACAAGACAAGGACTCTACAATAGTCGTTGAGTAGCACGCATATATTCAACAGTGTTTTTTACAGAAATGGGAATGGGAGTAAATTCAAATCCAATACTATCAATTATCTTTTGATTTGAGAAGCGTGTTATATTATGTGATGACTTAGCACTATGTGCTGTTACTTTTGGAGATTTACCGGTAAAAAATGAACCTATTTTTAATACTCTCCAGGCAATACCGGTCATTAATTTTGATGCTTCTTTACTTGGTTTCTTTTTACCCATTTCATCTGCAATAAGCCCGAATATTTCATAAAAAGAAAGGTTTTCTCCAATGGTTAAAAATCGTTCGGTTTTAATCTCCGAATTCATCAATTGACACATAATTGATGTCACATCACGAACATCTACAAATGCATTTGCTCCCTTCGTATAATAAGCTAATCCATCAGCAATAGTAGAAAATAAAGTCCCTGAGCTTTTTTTCGGGTCACCTGGTCCAATGATCACACTGGGATTTACAATAACAGCATCCATCCCCTCTTCAATTGCTCTCCACACTTCATTCTCAGATGAATATTTTGATTCTGCATAAAAGCCATGATCTTCACTATTATTCCAATTGGTGGATTCTGTACATAGTTCATGATTTCCTGTCTTCCCTATTGCAGCCGTGCTACTTACGTGTAAAAACTTACCCACATTATTCAGCAAAGCGGCATTAACAATGTTCCGCGTTCCAATAACATTAATTTCATAGAGTTTCTTTGCATCGCTAGGATCAAACGAAACTAAAGCAGCCGAATGATACACCTGATCAATATTCTCCGTCAATTCACATAATCGATCAACATCAAGTATATCTGCTTTTTGCCAATTAATCCTCTCCCATCTATCTTCAACATTATAATACTTAAATAAAGTAAGCACCTCATCTTTCGTAACAGTATCACGATAAATAGCTATTATTTCATCTTCAGAAGATGATAAATCGATTAAAAGATGGGATCCGAGCAAGCCCGTAGCTCCCGTAATTAAAACCCTTTTTGGCATGGTCGCCAAATATAAATGAAATATTGTTTTTCTTAATGTCCTTTTCTTGAAAATTGCCACATAAATTATTAATTCTCTATCAATTACTATCTTCAATTATCTGATTTAATAAGTATGCATTTTGATTATCTTAGCCCGAAATTTTAAGGCTATAGAAATGAAAAATCTTGTGGAAGAACTGACGTGGAGGGGAATGATTCACGATATTACTCCTGGAACGGAAGAACACCTAATGAAGGGGCAAGCCTCTGTTTACGTAGGCTTCGATCCTACCGCAGATTCTTTACATGTTGGGAACCTAATTCCAATAATGATGTTGGTTCACGCCCAAAAAGCCGGACATAAGCCTTTTGCCTTAGTTGGTGGAGCCACCGGTTTGATCGGTGATCCTTCAGGAAAATCACAGGAAAGAAATTTACTGGATACAACTCAAATAGAGTATAATTTAAATGCCCAAAAAGAACAATTAAAGCACTTTCTAAATTTTGAAGAAGGTGATAGCAAAGCTGAATTGGTAAATAATTACGATTGGTTCAAAGACATTAGTCTTCTTGAATTTATTCGAGGTGCCGGAAAACATATCACCGTCAATTATATGATGGCCAAGGACTCTGTGAAGAAACGACTGGAGACAGGTATTTCATTTACTGAATTTACCTACCAACTTATTCAGGGTTATGATTTTTACCATTTGAAAAAGAACATGAATGTAACGATTCAGATGGGTGGTGCTGATCAGTGGGGAAATATTACTACGGGTACGGAGTTGATTCGAAGAATGGGAGCAGGAGAAGCATATGCGCTAACCTGTCCGTTGATGACGAAAGCAGATGGAGGTAAGTTTGGAAAGACAGAGAGCGGTACTATTTGGCTCGACAGAAAACGAACCAGTCCTTATGAATTTTATCAATTTTGGTTAAATGCTTCTGACGAGGATGTTTTAAAATACCTGAGAACATTTACTTTAATTGGCCAGGAAGAAATAGAGAAGCTCGAAAAAGAACATTCAGAAGCACCTCATCTTCGAGCAATGCAAAAAAGGTTAGCTGAATACATGACGCGTAAAGTTCATTCAGATGCTGATTACGACATGGCTTTAAAGGCGAGTTCAATTCTTTTTGGGAAGTCGACCAACGAAGATTTGATGGCTTTAGACGAAGAAACATTCTTAGGAGTATTCAAAGGAGTAAATCAGTCTGAAATCTCCAGATCTACTTTATCAAATGGCATCAATATTATTGAACTTCTTTCAGTAGAAAGTGGTTTTCTAGGTTCAAAAGGAGAAGCAAGAAGGAATCTTCAGCAAAATGCGATTAGCCTTAATAAAGAAAAGGTTAGTGAAGAGTTAGTAGTAGGTGATAGCCATCTGCTAAACAATAAATTTCTACTTCTTCAAAAAGGAAAGAAGAATTACTTTGTGGTTAAAATAACTGACTAATGGCCTTAATTAAAACGATCTTAGGGAAAAGCCCACAGTTTGGTGAAGATTGCTACCTCGCTGAGAATGCTACAATAATAGGAGACGTGATCTGCGGAGATAATTGCAGTTTTTGGTTTCAATCGGTAGTGAGGGGCGATGTACATTTTATAAAAATGGGAGATCGTGTGAATATACAAGATGGGGCTGTTATTCACGCAACTTATCAAAAATCACCGACCACTATCGGCAATGATGTTTCTATTGCACACAATGCTATTGTTCATGGTTGTACTATTGAAGATCAGGTATTGATCGGTATGGGAGCGATCGTTATGGATGATGCTCATATTGGAAGTAATTGTATTATTGCAGCAGGGTCGATCGTTCTTCAAAATACTATCGTTGAGCCCAATTCAATTTATGCGGGAACACCTGCTAAGAAAATAAAAGACTTGGACCGAAGCACTTCGTCTGGAGAAATAAAAAGAATAGCCGCTAATTACATGAAGTATGCTGAGTGGTATAAATAAAAGAAATGCTTAAAATTTCGGCCGTAATAATAACATTTAACGAAGAAAGGAATATTGGTCGTTGCATCGATTCCTTAATAAATGTTGCTGACGAAATTGTGGTGTTGGATTCTTATAGCACAGATAAGACTAAAGCTATTTGTGAGAGTAAAGGTGTAAAGTTCTTTCAACACGCTTTTGATGGGCATATTGAGCAAAAAAACAGAGCTGTCACCTATGCATCCTTCCCACATGTTTTATCATTGGATGCTGATGAGGCCTTAGATAAAACACTTGAAAGGTCGATCATTGAGGTAAAGAATAACTGGACGCATGACGGGTATTATATGAATCGCCTAACTAATTATTGTGGTCATTGGGTTAAACATTGTAGCTGGTATCCAGATATAAAGCTACGATTATGGGACAGTAGAAAAGGTAAATGGGGAGGAACAAATCCACATGACAAATATGAACTTATAGGTGCTAATAAAAACACTAGGCATATTAAGGGTGATCTACTTCATTATAGTTTTTACGAAATTGAAGACCATTACAAACAAGTAGAATATTTCAGCAGCATTGCTGCAAAAGAATATGTAAATAGAGGTAAAAAAGCTCCCATTTATAAGCTAGTAATAAATCCTATTGCAAAGTTTATTGATCACTATATTCTTCATCTTGGATTTTTAGATGGTAAGGCAGGATATTCCATCTCTAAAATCTCTGCCTATGCTACTTATCTTAAGTACAAAAAAACAAGAGACCTTTACAGAGATTAAGGCTTATTAATGAATTAATGGACTAACCCCACAATTTTACCTCATCAAGCTGAATATTGCTGTAATGAATAAACCTCCCGGCACTAGCTTCAAAAGAATCTGTTAGGTCTGAAACGTAAAATTGATAATTTGCTTCATTAGAATTACTAAGCATTTCGCATTTTTGAAGGTCATTAGATACCCTCTTAGCGACAATCGTTGGTGAGTCAATAATTTGCACTCGTCCTTTGTAATACTGCTTGATTTCCTCTTTGATCAAGGGGTAATGTGTACATCCCAGTATTAATTCATCTATTTTACTTAATTCTACTTTTGAAAGGTAGCTTGAAATAATATCGTGACTCACATTATTATTATGAAATCCTTCTTCAATCATGGGTACCAGGAGTGGTGTTGCTAAGGAAATTACACTAATTTGTGGGTTAAGCTTTTTAATCTTTTGGGCATACATATCAGACTTTATTGTTGCTCTAGTAGCGATAACACCGATGGTTGATTTCTTTGATTCGATAACCTCTTCCACAACCGGATCAATAACATTATAAACTTTTACTTCTGGAAATTTCTCTTTAATAATATCAAAAGCCAGTGCTGAGGCAGTATTACAGGCAATTACTATTGCTTTGCAATTATTCTTCAAAAGGAATTCACTGATTCCCAAAGCGTATCGTTGAACCGTCTTGGCACTTTTGTCTCCATATGGTAAATGCTGAGTATCTCCAAAATAGATCATCGATTCCTGTGGCATAAGCTGAATCAAGCCATCTGCTATGGTTAATCCACCAATTCCCGAATCAAAAATACCTATGGGTCTATTATCGTAATTCATTGCAAAAAAAATCCTGACATTAATGTCAGGATTCAAAATTATAAAATTCTTTTTATTGTACTGCCAATTTCTCTTTTACAAGTGAGATCACATCATCACCACCGGCATACAAGACAGCACCTGAAGATGTATCAAAAATAAGAGTATATCCATTTTCGATACTAACATCATCTATTGCCTTTCTCACCTTATCAAAAATTGGTTTCATCAATTGCATTTCCAACTCTTGTAACTCTATTTGAGAATTCTGTTGTGCTTCATTAATACGCACTTCAAGGTTTTGAATTTCTTCAGCACCTATCTTTTGCTCATCAGCACTCATCGTTGAAACGTTGGTTTGAAAACCCTCAATTTTATTTTGATAAAGTTCATACATTCTTGTTAAACGTGACTCTAATTCCGCAGCTTTCGATTGCAATTGTTCTTGAATCACAATTAGCTCAGAAAGGTCTTCCGAAGCCTTATTTATATCAAGATGACCATACTTCTGGCCGAAACTTGTAAGCGATACAAATAAGAATAAGATGGCTAAAATATTTTTCATCTTTTTCAATTTATAGGATGCCTAATTTATTTTTAACATAAGTGCTGATATCTTCTCCACCACCTTGATAAAGCAAAATACTTGAATCAAAGATGTATAAGAATCCTTTTTCTTCACCAACAGCTTGAGCTGCTTCTTGCACTTTTATTACAATGGCACCGATCAACTCATTCTGATGATTTTGAATTATTTGAGGTAATGTTTGCTCATACTCTCCAATTTTAGCTTGCAATGATTGAATTTCAGATTCAAGCATCGTCAGTTCAGTTTGCGTTAATGTAGCAGCTCCATTGGTATATTCAGCTGCTTTTGTTTGGTAACTAGCTACCATTCCTTGATACTTTTGCTGTTGTTCAGCTTGGAATCTTTCATGTTTTTTTTGCGCTTCACCATATTCAGGCATTTGCGTAATTAATTCTTGTGTATTAAGATATCCAAATCGCTGTGGTTGCTGAGCTTCAACAGCCATAAACATCATTCCAAACAAGGCTAATGCAATAATCTTCTTCATTTTATTTATCTTTTTCGTGTATTATTATCTGATTGATTCTTTGTTGGAGAACCATTGGTTCCATTCGCTGGTCTCGCACTATCATTTTTAGTTGCTTCACCAGGTTTTATCCCCATTTTCTTTAATATTCTATCGCTTTTATCATATTTAGGGCTAGCAAAAATAATACTTGACTGATTTGATTTATCAAATATCACCATGTAATTCCCTCCTTCGGCTAATTCCTTAATCGCTTTAAAGATCATGTCCTGAATAGGTTTGATCAATTCTTCTCTTTTCTTAAACAGATCACCATTTAGACCGAATCTTTTCTTTTGTAATTCCTTTGCTTCTTTTTCAGACTGGCCTATTTCTGATTCTCTTTCTCTTTTCATGTCTTCAGTAAGAAGCACTCGTTCAGCTCTGTAAGCCTTATTCATATTATCAATCGCCACATACCTCAGCTCAATTTCACGCTGCCATTTTTCAGAAGTTTTGTTTAATTGGTCTTGTGCCTCAGCATAATCAGGCATATTATCCAAAATATACTGCGTATCTACATAGCAGTATTTTTGAGCCGACCCAAGTACAGGGATGGCTAAAACAAAAAGGATAATAATTAATCTTTTCATTAATTTTTCGAAATTAAGCGGGGCGAATTTAATCATTTTAACATCGTTTATGTTAAATCAAGTATCATATTAAAGGTATTAGCAATTATTAACACTATAGTTCTCCAAGATTCATTCCAATTGTAAAGTGGAATTGTCCTCTTGGCATACCTGGACGGCCTGGCACATCATCTAATCTCCATCCATAATCAAGTCCTAACATTCCAAACGCAGGCAAAAATATTCGCAATCCAACACCCGCTGCACGATACAATACAGAAGGATTAATTTGATACGCTTCTCCAACCCAAGTTTTTCCTGCTTCTACAAATCCCAGGCCATAAATGGTTGTCATCTGAGATAATGTTATTGGATAACGTAATTCCATCGTATATTTCATTATTGCAGACGCCCCTTCTGTTGGTGATAAAGAGCCATCATCATAACCTCTTAAAGCAATTACTTCTCGACCATCGAATTGAACATTACTTAGTGCGTTTCCACCTAGGTAAAACCGTTCAAATGGAGGTGTTCCAACGTCATCATTATAAAACCCAAGGTAACCTACTCCTGCCCCCAAACGCAATACTAGTTTTGGAGCTAGCTCCGTGAACCAATTAACTACAAATTTCCATTTGTAATACTCAACATACTCGTATTTAGCCGCTGCCAATTCATTTCCTTCCAGACCTTGTGAATCTGTACTTCTACCCATTAATGAATAAGGAGGTGTTAACCTCAATGTTAAACGAATATCAGAACCCCATGTTGGATATAATGGTTGATTGATAGAGTTTCTAGATAATGTAACTTGATAACTGAAGTTATGTGAATTACCATCAGTAAACCCAAATGCACCTAATCCTCCATAATTATCCAAGCCATAGCGTTGCAATGAGATAGCCTGATACAATTGAAAATAATCATCAGGCCATGTTAATCTTTTTCCTAATCCCAACGATGCAGTTGCCACCCCCAATGTACCATCTACTCCATTAAATCCACTTTGTAAAAATCGTTGATAAGAAAGTCCAAATGTTAAGGAATTTGGTTTTTTCCCTCCTAACCAAGGTTCCGTGAAGGAAAAACTATAGGCTTGGAAGAATCGCCCATTAGATTGAATTCGCAGTGACACTTGCTGACCATCTCCAGAAGGAACAGGCTGCCATTCACTAAAATCAAAAAACTTACGTATTGAGAAATTGGTAAACCTAAGACCAACCGTACCTATTATCGTTCCTGCTCCGTAACCTCCAGACAACTCAATTTGATCTGATGGTTTTTCTTCAACAACATATTCTATATCAACAGTACCGGTTTCCGGGTGTTGAATTGGATTTATACCAAAGGCTTCAGGATTAAAGTAGCCTAACTGGCTTAATTCTCTTTGTGTTCTTATAATATCCTCCCTTGAAAATAATTTACCTGGTTTTGTACGGATTTCTCGTCGAATTACGTGTTCATTAGTTTTAGTATTCCCTTTAATGATCACTTTCCCTATACGAAATTGCATCCCTTCATAGATTCTTATCTCCATATCTATAGTATCACCTCTAATTCCTGTTTCTACAGGGATGGGAGTAAAAGTAAGGTAACCATCGTCCATGTATAACGAACTGATATCTCCTCCATTTGGATCCATTGTGAGTCGTTTTTGCAACTTCTCTTTATTAAAGATTTCCCCATTTTCAATGTCAAGAAAATTAGCCAGTAAACGACTATTATACTTTGTGTTTCCCACAAAAGAAATATTACCAAAATAGTACTGGCGACCTTCTGAAACCACTAGCTTTACAGTCAGTCGATTTTCATTGCTCTCGTATATAGAATCACTAATAATCTTAGCATCTCGGTATCCATTTTTATTATACAGATCAACTACAGCTTGCTTATCTTCCTTATATTTATAATTAGTGAATTTAGAAGATGAAAAGATATTAATGAGAGAATTTTCTTTGGTTCCTTTCATAACACTCTTCACTTTCTTCTCGGGTAAATTTTCAGCCCCTGAAATCCATATTTTTTCTATCTTAACTTTTTTCCCTTTATTAATATCAATAATAAGTATAACACTGTTTTTTACATTAGGCTCCGGCTGTTCTATAATATTAGCCTTCACATTATAATAGCCTTTCTCTTTATAAAAAGACCTTATTTTATTTTTGGTATTTGAAATGAGGTTATCATTAACGATTGTACCACGAATTAACTGGACAGACTCCCTTAAATTATCTGCATCTGATTTATTAATCCCTTTAAACTGAAAACGCGACAATCTAGGCCGTTCTATCACTTCAATGTTTAAGAAAACAACATTCCCTCTGATCTCCCCTATTCTTACTGAAACTCCACTAAACAAGCGTTGTTTCCACAAGTTTTTTATTGCCTTTTTTATTTTCTTATCTCCAGGAAGGTCAATCATGTCGCCTACTTTTAACCCTGAAAATAAAATGATAGCATTGGCATCTGAATATTTAGCACCAGAAATGGTAATACCTCCTATTTCATATGGAGCAGGTCGTGAGTAATCCATTTTACTCTCAATACCGGTAGCCGTCTTCTGTCCGATCGACTGCTGAGCAAACAGCAACATCAATATAAACAATAGACTAAGCCTTCTAAAATTATTCATTTTCAATTTGCTCACTTATTTTTCCAAATCTTCTTTCTCTAACCTGATAACTAGCAATAGCCTTAAAAAATGATTCCTTATCAAAATCAGGCCAAAGTTCTTCTGTAAAGTAGAATTCTGCATAAGCTAACTGCCATAAAAGAAAGTTACTTATTCGCTGTTCCCCACTAGTTCTGATCAATAACTCAGGGTCGGGCAGGCCAACCGTTGTTAATTCATTAGAAAACATTTCCTCATTTATTCCTTCTGGACTTACAGATCCATCTTTTACTTTTTCAGCAATTTTTTTAGTCGCATTCATTATTTCCCAACGTGCACTATAACTAAGTGCAAGGGATAAAGTAATAACCTTATTCTCTTTTGTTAGGTCTATCGATTTCTTTAATAAAGCCTGTGCATTATCTGGAAGTTGCTTAAGATCACCGATGGCATTTAAGCTCACTCCATTTTTATTTAGCTCCTCAATCTCTTCCAATAGCGACTTTACCAATAAATTCATCAATGCATCTACTTCTTCTTTCGGACGGTCCCAATTTTCGGTAGAAAACGCATATAGTGTAAGATAACTTACACCTAATTCGATAGCCGCTTTAAGCACATCCCGAATTGAACTAACTCCATTCATGTGGCCAAATACACGGTCTTCACCTTTTTGTTTAGCCCACCTGCCATTACCATCCATAATAATGGCGACATGTTTCGGTATTCCTTTATTTATTAATTCTTCTTTATTCACTTCTTAAAATCGGCTCGCAAAAGTAACCTTTCAAATCGACATTTTGAAATCAATTCCATCGGGCACATGTTGTTGGTTTTTTACCTAATCTCATCGTTACAAAAATACCGGTAAATGCATACCAGTCCTTTTGTGTTGGGTTTCCTCTTTGGAGCCCCGTTCCATTCCCATCAAAACCGGAAAACTCCGTTCCTTTATTTAATCTTCTATTGGCAAGTTCAGCTGCTACATTTCCAACTTCATTCCTAATAACCTCATTATCATAATAAACAGAACTTACATCATCGAGATAATCAGTGTTTGTAAATCGGAGACTATATTCTAACGAAACGGCAAGTCGGCCAAAGAGATTTATCTTAGCCCCCATACCAAAAGGAATAGCTAAAGCATCAAGATTGTATCTACTCGGACCATTTGCTAAGCCCTGACCTTCTGTCCCCAAAGGTTGCAATTCATACCAAACATCAAGATACTGGGCTTTGGGATTCATTTTAATATAGGCTAAACCAGCCATTAGGTAAGTCGTAAACCTTGTTTTTTTATCTCCTGTTATGTAGGAATAATAATTAACTTCAATCATCGCTCCCAATTCAGAAAGATTAGATCTGAATGATTGATTTCTATTTATGTTATTGACATTATCCGAGGCACTATCGTAGCCTTCTACCTTTCCAATTAGTAAATTCATACGAAATGAAATACGCGTATTGAAACTATATCGATATATCAATCCTGCAGCTATATTTCCATGTTTGAAATGCTTCTTATTCAATTCACCAATATAATAAGTAGTCCCCATCATTACACCAATTTCAGAAAATTGTGCGCTTACTGATTTAACAGCAAAAATGATTACAATTATGAGATATCGAGCTTTCACTTAATATAATTTACACTACAACCTTTTAAAGTTCTTTTTATTGTGCTTGACGCAGTGACAAAAATAATTTTTTACACGTATTATCCTTCGTTCTCAAAAGTAAATTTTTGTTAATTTCTTTTATCTGCACCCCACATCAATTTAGAACGAAGTGTATTAAAGTAATTATAATCTGAAAATTTCAATAAACGAATTGAAAACGATGCCTTTTTTACAAATACTTCCTGATCTGTAGAAAGGGTTATAAAACTTGAATCCATCGATAATAAAAACTTATCAGATCTACTTTCCACTCTAAAACTTACTGCTTTATTGTTGTTATAAACGATGGGCCTTACCGTTAAATTATGTGGCGAAATAGGTGTGATCATGAAGTTATCAGAACCAGGCATAAGAATGGGACCACCGCAACTCAAACTATAAGCTGTACTTCCCGTCGGCGTAGTCACAATTAATCCATCGGCCCAATAAGAATTTATATAGTCTTCATCTATTTTAGCATGAATCGTTAACATCGACGAAGTATCTTGTTTATGTATGGTCAATTCGTTAACAGCATATAATAGCGAGTTACTACCTGTATAATCAATTTCGAGGACAGTCCTATTTTTGCTTGAAAAATTATTGCTTGCTAATTCTTCAAAAGCCCATTCCAGTTTTTCAGTAGATACATTTGATAAAAAACCTAATCTTCCTGTATTAAATCCAAATACATAAATATCTGTTTTTAGAATAAATTGAAAAGAATTGAGCATTGTTCCGTCTCCACCAATAGAAATAAGACATTCAACATTTTTTTTAATCAACTCATCAGCACTATGAAAAACATTTGAATTTCCGTTAAATTTTACAATGTCAGAAAGTTGATCTTTATACTTATCATATACGTAATAGGTGAATGAATGATTTTCTAAAAGATCAAAAAAGTCTCTTATAAAATCGTAGTGTTTCTCTTTTAAAACCTCACCATATATAGCAATTCTTTCCATCCTATGTACTAAAAAAACGCATTAGTTCATCAAATTTACTATCCCAATCATCTTCGAATTTTTTTGGTTGGATCACATCACTTACATTATACTTATAGCGCTGGAATGCCTGTACAAGTTCATTTACATTTTCATGATTAAACTTTAAGTGGACATCGATCAAATCGACACCATGTATAAAGTGCACAAAATGCATAACGATGATCATTCCACTCGATTCGGCTATTTGTGCAATTTCAGACAAATAATAATCGTTCTTCTTCATAGTCAACACCACCCACGATCCATCACCCATCAAACCAGATTTAGAAGCGAATTCACTCCAAATATGAGTCGAAAGAATAAGTCCTTTTATCATTCCATCTTCATCGACTACGGGCAGACTTGACACTCCTTCTTTAGTCAATTTCTTCAGCACATTTATCATAGGCTCATTCTGATCCACAGAAATTGAGCGAAACTGATTATTAAGAGTCGATAGCGAATCACTATTTTTCTCAATTTCTCTTAACTGACTTTTCAATAAAACACCTTTAAAAAAACCATCATCAACTATAGGCAGTTCGTTTAACTTAGAACTTTCAAAACTTTCATGCACTTCTTTTAAACTCATCAAAGAAGAGAGAGAGCAGAATTCTTTTTCTATAAGTCTATCGATAATCAATTGCTGAAATATTACGCTAAATTTGTATACAACAAATATACATTTGTTCCTTAAATACTACCATCTTCATGACCCGATTAAGTGTCAATGTAAATAAGTTAGCCACATTACGTAACGCACGTGGCGGAAATACACCGGATGTGATATCGATGAGTAAAGATATCGAACGATTTGGGGCTCAAGGGATAACCATTCACCCTCGCCCCGATGAACGTCATATCACGAAAAACGACGTGTACGAATTAAAAAAAGTCGTTACAAGTGAGTTTAACATAGAGGGTTATCCTTCGAAGGATTTTATTGATCTGGTCTCTGAAGTTATTCCTGAGCAGGTTACATTAGTACCGGATCCGCCTGATGTACTGACGTCAAATGCCGGTTGGGATACTATTAAAAACCAATCATTTTTAAAAGAAGTGATCTCTCATTTTAAACAACTTGGAATTCGCACATCCATTTTCATTGAAGCAGATGTAAAGATGATTGAACAAGCTGCAAATACGGCTACAGATAGAATAGAATTATATACAGAATCATATGCATCAAATTTTGCTAAAAATAAGGAGGTTGCTATTGCCAAATTCGTATTAGCCGCTGAGATAGCCAACAAGGTAGATTTAGGCATCAATGCAGGGCACGATCTTAGCTTAGAAAACCTGACTTATTTTCATGAACAGATCCCAGGCTTAAAAGAAGTTTCAATAGGTCATGCCTTGATTGCTGATGCACTTTATTACGGAATGGAAAACACCATTCAGCTATATTTGAGATGCTTAAAATAAAGTGACGTGAAATTAAATTATATAAAATTAGGCGAAGGAAGACCTTTGCTTATACTCCACGGACTGTTTGGTTCTCTTGACAATTGGAAAACACTTGGTAATAAATTTGCAGAAAAATATGAGGTCTATTTGATCGATCAGCGAAACCATGGTAAGTCTCCACACAGCAATGAATTTGATTATCATGTAATGACGGATGATCTAATTGAATTTGTAGAAGATCATTATTTAAGAGGTCTTTATGTTCTTGGCCACAGTATGGGTGGAAAAACAGTCATGAACTTTGCCCAACATTGTGATCTTGTGGATAAAATGGTAGTCGCTGATATTGCACCCAAAGCATATACTCCACATCATTTAAAACTAATAAACAGTTTAGAAGAAATTAATTTTTCGGAAGTAAAATCGAGAGAGGAAGTAGAAATTATTCTTTCCAAGGATATTAAGGAAATACCCATTCGGCAATTTCTAATGAAAAATTTGTACTGGAAAGAAAAAAACGTACTCGATTGGAAAATAAATCTACCCGTAATAAAAGAGAATTTAACTCAAATTATTGGGGAAATAGAAGATGGGATCGTATCTATTCCAACGCTTTTTATTCGTGGTCAAAATTCAAACTATATTCAAGATTCGGACTTTCCATTAATTAAACAACAATTTCCGGATAGCCGAATTGAGACTATTCCAAATGCTGGGCATTGGCTTCATGCAGAAAATCCAAGCTTGTTTTTTGATTTGATCAGTCGCTTTTTAGAAGAGGAAAATTAACCTAAGCATACACTCTGACGGATTATTCTTCGAGAATTCGACTTAAACCCTTAGCGGCAAGATCAAATTGTGGACTGATCTCTAATGCGCTTTTATAATTTTTCTCAGCAAGTTCAAACTCTGAAAGATTCTCATAACATAAACCAATGTTATAATAAGCCTGGTGATAATAAGGATAATACACCAAGGACTTTTCAAACTGATCAATTGCTCCAGAATAACTACTATCGCTCACCAATAATACATATCCTTTATTATAATAAGCAAAATAAGCCGCCGAATCGATAGTAATAATCCTATCATAAATCGGATATGCTTCTTCATACTTCGAATGATTTTGATAGAGCAACCCAATATTGTATAGCGCCTCAACACTTTCAGGGAATATTTCTAAAGCCTGATAGTAATAGGATTCCGCATATTCAAAATTCTCGACTGACCATACTTTTCCTAAAATTATGTATGAATCAAAGTGAGTCGGATTAACTTCTATGGCCGTTTGAAAAGATGATAGTGCGGTAGCTGTGTCTTTACCATCCAAATAAATAAACCCCTTAATGTAATATGCATCCGCATTCATTGGGTTTAATTTTAAGGCTTTGTTTACCATTTCAATCGCCAAATCATAATTTTTCAGGATCAATTCGATCTGACTTAATTTCAGAATGGCTAATTCATGCTCGTCATCTAACTCTAAAACTTTTTTATACGACTCAAAAGCCTCTTTAAAACGCTGATCATCATAATAAATATTTCCTTCTACGAAATAGAATTCCGCCACAGAATTGTCAATTTTCAATGCTCTCGAAATATCATCCAAGGCCTGTTCATATTCGAATTCATTATAAAAATATAGTGCTCGCTTATAGTATGCATTTGAATTTTCGGGGGCATCAATAATCTCCTGACTCAGCGAATCTAACTTAGATAGTTGAGTTGAACTTTGTTCTTCAACGATATTAGAGCCAATATCGGCTCCATTATCGCAGGAGTAGAAAACAACAAGCAAAGCGAATAATAATTTCTTCATACAGAATAGCAATGTTTACTCTTCAATAGCCTTGATCTTTTTTTCCAGCTCTTCCATCAACTCTGGATTATCCTCGATCAGTTCTTTTACAGAATCTCGCCCTTGACCTAATCTCGTATCTCCGTAACTAAACCAAGAACCACTTTTGTTTACAATATTGTTCTCTACAGCAAGGTCAAGAATTTCTCCTGATTTTGAGATTCCCTTTCCATACATAATATCAAATTCAGCTCTTCTGAAAGGTGGAGCTACTTTATTTTTTACTACTTTAACTTTAGTCCTATTTCCGATAACTTTATCCCCGTCTTTGATCTGGCTAGATCTTCTGATATCGATTCGAATAGAAGAATAAAACTTAAGTGCATTTCCTCCTGTGGTTGTTTCCGGATTTCCGAACATCACTCCAATTTTCTCACGAAGTTGATTAATAAATATAACGGTACATTTCGTTTTACTTATAGATCCAGTAAGTTTTCGAAGTGCTTTTGACATTAAACGGGCCTGCAGTCCCATTTGAGAATCTCCCATCTCTCCTTCAATTTCAGCTCTGGGTGTAAGGGCAGCAACAGAATCAATAACTAAAATATCAATCGCTCCTGAACGGATCAAACTATCGGCAATTTCAAGCGCTTGTTCTCCATCATCAGGCTGAGAAACTAAAAGGTTTTCCGTATCTACACCAAGGTTTTTAGCATAAAACTGGTCAAATGCATGTTCGGCATCGATAAAAGCAGCGATTCCCCCTTTCTTCTGTGCTTCTGCGATAGCATGAATAGCCAAGGTAGTTTTACCTGATGATTCAGGTCCATAAATTTCTACAACTCGTCCTTCAGGATATCCATTAACTCCAAGAGCGATGTCTAACGTCAAAGAACCTGATGGTATAACTTCAATATCTTCTATAGATTTTTCTCCCAACTTCATTACAGCTCCTTTGCCGTATGACTTCTCCAATTTATCTAGTGTTAATTGAAGCGCTTTTAATTTTGCCGTATTTTCTTCCTTTGCCATTTTTAGTCGTTTAATATTTGATTTGTATGATCCTTTGTTTTTACTTTTTCAATAATTCTTTCAATAATTCCCTTTTCATCGATGATGAATGTTTTCCTATGTATACCGTCGTATGTTTTTCCCATAAATTTTTTGGGACCCCAAACTCCATACTTATTTAATAAACTATGATCTTCATCTGAGATCAATGGAAATGGTATGGAGTATTTTTCTTTAAATCTTATGTGTCGCTCTTTACTATCAGCACTTACGCCTAAAATTTTATAATTATTTTTTAGGAGAAGGTCGTAATTATCTGTCAGGTTACATGCTTGGGCAGTACAACCAGGAGTCATATCCTTAGGATAAAAATAAAGAATCAGTTTAGATCCGATAAAATCGCTCAACTTAATAAGCTCACCAGTTTCAGTAATTCCATTAAAATCTATGGCCTTATCGCCTACATTTAAAACATTCACAATGCTAATATTAATATGAAAGAAAGCAAAGTTAGTATTTTAGTTCAAGCCTCATATACGTGTTTATAACTATTTTTATATAGTAGTTACTCCTATATATAAATTATTTCATCGAGTTTTCTTTATTACTAATCGAATTGAAAATATCACTATAATTCTACTATATACACCATACTAAGTTGATTTTCAGCACCATTAACACAATAAAAGTTATCCACATATGTTAGTTAATCGATATATTTAGCCTATTCATCGATATAATTTACCAATTTGTTTACATTCCGTTTTTGATTTTTGATCAATTTTCTTACTTTTACCGAAGTTAAATGTGTTTTAGTCGGTCAAATCACGACATATATCGTTGAATTTTCCTTTATCTAAAGCCTAAACAAGTATTAATGGATATTA
>JAUVAY010000006.1 GCA_030591505.1 Flavobacteriales bacterium
AAATGAACTTGTAGATAAAATTGAGAGCACTTTTCATTACAATGCATGGTTTACGCCCGATAACATCAGAAAAGCGCTTAGAGGCATTGCTTATATGTTACGAAAAGATGCCATCGAGAAGTGGGTGGCCAATTATCCAAGCTTAGCTAAAGAGCGGAATGCACCTTTAAATGTGGGTATTGTAATGGCTGGAAATATTCCATTGGTAGGTTTTCATGATTTCCTTTCAGTTTTGTTATCTGGAAATCGAGCCTATTGTAAACTATCTTCGTCGGATGATCAGTTATGGCCTGTTGTCTTTAAGTTGCTTATAATGATCAATAAAGGCTATGTGGAAAGGATAGTTGTACTGGCTAAGCTGGAAGGTATGGATGCAGTGATCGCTACGGGGTCGAATAATACTTCGCGTTATTTTGATTATTATTTTGGGAAGTACCCGAATATTATTAGAAAAAATAGAAATGCGGTGTCAATATTAAAAGGAGGAGAAAGTGAAGAGGAGTTGAGGCGCTTAGCTGATGATGTGTTTTCCTTTTTTGGACTGGGTTGTCGAAATGTTTCGAAAATCTATTTACCTGAAAGCATGAAACTTGATACGGTGATAAAAGCTTTTTACGATCATAATGAGATCATCCACCATAATAAGTACGCCAATAACTTTGATTATAATAAAACCATAATGTTGCTTAATCAGGAGGATGTTTTGGAAAATGGATTTTTGCTATTTAAGAAATCGGATGCTATCGCGTCTCCACTCGCCACATTATTTTATGAGTATTATCAGGATTATGATGAACTTATATCTTATCTGGATGGTATTGAAGAAGAAATTCAATGCATTGTGGGTACGGATCATATTGATTTCGGAAGAGCTCAGTCGCCCGAGTTATGGGAATATGCTGATGGTGTAGATACGATGAAGTTTTTGACTGAGCTGGATTAAAAAATGTATCACAGAGGAACGCAGAGTAAAATAAGATCAAAGATTACTTACTCTGGCTTATACTCATAAGCTCCCAATGCAGGTTCAGCAGGTCGTGGATCACCTTCTAGATCACTTAGCGTTGCACTAGACGGATTAGCCTTGCCCAATACAAAAGCATTTTCTGAAGGACGCAGGTTTGAGATCCAGGGGTCGATCAATTGTGGGTTCTCATTTAAATAGGTATTTGTAAAATCAGAAGATAGAGTGGAAGTAGTTCGGATCAAATTGTAATCACCCGTAAATTCATTTCCCTCCCCATATAATTCAAGAATAAACTCATTCTGGTCAGAAATATTACCATCAATAATGCTATTTATTAGATAAGAATTAGTGATGGGTCGCTGGTGGGTAGTATTATCTATAACGTATTGATTAATAAGGGTAAATGAGGCCGTTTCTCTTGTTGTTAATGTCCAGTAATTGGAAAAAGTACAGCCGTTAAATTTATATTCTCCACCTCCTGAAATAGCCACCGAGTATTGCCCACTGTTAGCAATAGCCACATTCTTGGCGTCTATTTTGTAATTCCTTGCAAATATTCCACGTGCCGATGAATGGGTAATAAAGGTATTTTCAATAAAGATAGTATTGGGCGAGATCTGTCCGCCATCGAGCTCGAAAGGGTAAGCTTCTATTTGAAGTCCGATCAAAGCATTTTTAATAATAGCATTTTTAATGATATGATCTTGTGAGCTTTTGTTTATCCATATCCTATCCCACTGCCCTGGCTCATCATCATAGATCTCTTCAAAACGATCACCCTGAAAAGTAACGGGCTCTTCTGTTGTTCCCAATACACTTAATTGAGCATCTTCAAAGATCCACAAACCTGCAAAAGCATGAAAATACACCTTGGTTCCGGCTTCGATTGTAAGTGAGCAAAATTCATCAACTACGGCATAGCCAAAGATCAATATAGGTTTTTCATTAGTCCACGTAACGGCCGAACAATTGCCACTCCCATCATCACCGATAATCGAATATGGAGGAAGACCATTGTCAGGAAAAAACTGAGGGGAATAAATAATTGCGTCTTGTCCATAAGCTAATAGAAGGATATTTTGTTCGTTTCCATTTGTTGTGAAAACAATATGGTCTTCAACCGCAAGTGGGTTATTTTGATTTGTCGGGTCGATTGTTACCTCTACAAAGATGAACAAGCTGTCACCCGCTTCCAAAACCTGGTCATTTACTTCATTCTGAGCAATTCCATTGATATTGATGCGGTAAAATGAATTATCAGCGCTTTCTAATTTGATTTTTGAAATATTTAACGCCTTGTCGTTCCTATTGTAGACCTTAAAATTACGTGTAGTAGAAGATAGGGTAGTAAATACCGTATCAAAATGAAGAGTGTCAACAGAGAAATTAAGCTTAAGCGAAGGATCGTCGCTAATAGTTTCTTTATTATTGCATCCACTAAATGTATAGAGAAGGAGCAAGACTACTATGGAAGAAAAAAATCCAATAAATTTCATTTGGCAAAGAAAATAATTTTAGTTGTAACTTTGATTAATACGCAGATGAATTAATCTTATTGTTTTATAGCTTAAATATTTTAAAAATATTATTACATTTGCGCCCGAAAAAGATTAAAAATGAAAAAGGACATTCATCCAGAGAATTATAGATTGGTGGTTTTTAAAGACATGACCAATGAATACATGTTTATGACCCGTTCAACAGCTCCGAGTAAGGATACTGTAAAGTGGGAAGATGGAAACGAGTACCCATTAATTAAAATGGAGATTTCACACAAATCTCATCCATTTTTTACTGGTAAGGTTCACTTAGTAGATACCGCAGGTCGTATCGATAAGTTTAAGAACCGTTATGGTAAGTGGAATAAAAAGTAATGAATTTATTAAAATAAATTTTCTACCGCCTTGTGAATTCATAAGGCGGTTTTTGTTTTAATAGGTAATCATTCAATTAAAATTATAATCAATTAATAGCATAAAAGAGAGATCAAATGAACAAAAATCTACTTGTATTACCTCTTGTAGCATTGTTTGCTGCTTGTGGTTCGAAAAAAAAGACTGAAGAAACTGTTGTTGCTGAAACAGCTCCGGTAGTTGTTGAAGAAACTGTAGTTATTGAAGAACAACATGGATTAGTAATTTCAAATATGGATGTTAAAGTAAGGCCTCAAGACGACTTTTTCCGATATGTGAATGGTGCTTGGTTAGATAACGCTGAGATACCCGCAGATCAAGGAAGTTGGGGTTCGTTTAATGAACTTAGAGAAACAAATAATGCGATGGTACTAAAGGTACTTGAGGATGCCGCTGCTAGTGGTAATTATGTTGAAGGTAGTGATCAAAGAAAAGCGGCAGATTTTTACGCGGTCGGAATGGATTCTTTATTAGCAGAGCAAAAAAGATTTTCTCCTTTGGATGAGATCTTTGCAAAGATCAATGCGATCGAAAACGCTGCAGGTCTTCAGGAATATATGGCTTACCAAACAAAAATTGGTGGAAATGCTTTTTTAGGATTCTCAATATTCTCTAATCTTTCTGATTCAAAAGTGAATGCTGCTTATATCGGACAGGATGGTTTAGGCTTGCCTGATAACGATTATTATCTCAAAACAGATGAGAAGTCAGTAGAGGTTCAGACGAAGTATAAAGCTCATATTGCTAAAATGCTTGGTTTATATTTAGGAGAGCAAGAAGGCTTAGCTGAAAAGGCAGAAGCAATTTATGAACTTGAATATCAAATGGCAACTGTGTCAATGAATTCTACTGAGCAGCGAAATATCGAAGCACAGAACAATCCAATGAGTTTGACAGAGATAGAGGCACTTTCATCTTCAATTGATTGGAATAAGTATTTAACAGATCTTGGTGTAAGTGATGTTGATACAATGATAGTAATGCAACCCGATTTTGTTGCTGAAATGAGCAAGATCTTTGATGATGCGAATGTTCAACTTTGGAAAGATTATTTAACATGGAACGTATTGAACAATTTCGCAAGCACACTGCATAGCGAAATTGTTGCTACTGATTTCGAATTTTATGGTAAAACTTTAAGAGGAACAGAAGAAAATCGACCACGTTGGAAGCGTATGCTTGGAGCGACTAATGGAGCGATGGGTGAAGCAATTGGTAAATTATATGTAGATGCTGTATTCCCTGCTGAAGCAAAAGAAACAGCAAAAGCAATGGTTGACAATATTTTATTGGCGATGGAAGCACGTATCAATAATGTTGATTGGATGACTGCTGAGACGAAAGTAAAAGCTGTTGAGAAACTGAATTCCTTTACTGTTAAAATTGGATATCCTGACACATGGAAAGACTATTCAAGTCTAGAGGTGAAAAGAGGAACAGAGGATGCTTCATTTTCTGCTAATGTAATTGCAGCCCGAATGTGGAGTTATGAAGAACAATTAGCTAAACTTCATTTACCTGTTGACAGAGCAGAATGGCACATGAGCCCACAAACTGTAAATGCTTATTATAGCCCATTGAACAATGAGATCGTATTCCCGGCAGCTATTTTACAGCCACCATTTTTCGATTTTAAAGCGGATGCTCCTGTTAATTTCGGTGGTATTGGCGCTGTGATCGGACATGAAATATCTCATGGCTTTGATGATAAAGGATCTCAGTTTGATAAAGACGGTAACTTCTCAAATTGGTGGACAGATGTTGATCGTGAGCAGTTTACTGAAAGAGGACAAAAGCTGATCGAACAATTTGATGCCTTTGAACCACTTGATAGTTTACATATTAATGGCCAACTGACATTAGGAGAGAATATTGGTGACCTTGGTGGTGTAAACCTTGCATGGGATGGACTTCAAATGTATTTCGAAGCGAATGGTAAAACTGAAGTAATTGATGGTTTTACTCCTGAAGAACGATTCTTTATGTCTTGGGCTACTATCTGGAGAACAAAATACAGAGATGAGTCGTTGCGTTCACAGATCTTAACTAATCCTCATGCGCCTGGTCATTATAGAGCTTTTGCTCCGTTGACCAACGTAGATGCATTCTATACAACATTCGACCTGAAAGAGGGAGATAAAATGTATAGAAAAGAAGAAGATAGAGTGAAAATCTGGTAAAAGATTATTGATAAAATAGTTAAGCGTCCCTCCCGATAGTTATCGGGATTGGGACGCTTTTTTTGTTTCTATTAGTTTTTATACTATTTATTTCAGATGCTAAATCCTATGTGTTTACTTCATTATGCCTAATTATCAGTTATTTATAACTCTTGCTATAAAATTGATGAACATCATAAATTAATTAATAGACTTCAAGTATATTAGTTTGATTAATTGATCAGTTTAATATTCATGGGAATTCAGTCGATAAATAATAACTCTTCAGATAGCGACAGATTAAAATTCATCAATCATTTGTTGGATGATGTTCAGGCACTTGAGTTCATGATCGAGAATGAAATGTTTGAAAAAGGAATTGAGAGAATAGGGGCTGAACAGGAGTTTTGTATCGTGAATCGTGATATGACACCTTCAGACAAAGCGCTTGAGCTCCTGGATGCTCTGGATGATGAATATTTCACAACAGAATTAGCGAAGTACAATCTGGAGTTGAATTTGCCACCACTGGAGCTAAAAAACGATTGCTTTAGCCGTATGGAAAAATTTCTCTGGAAAAAAATGGAGAAAACCATCAAAAAGGCGAATGAATTCAATAGCGATATTGTATTTACAGGAATATTACCCACGATCTCTTATGAAGAGATCTCTAAAAAGTATATGACACCTTTTGATCGATATAATTTATTAGGTGAGATTATTAAGAAGGCCCGGGGGGAAGATTTCGAATTGCATCTGCAAGGGGTTGATGAGCTTAATATGAAACATGATTGCATCATGCTGGAAGCCTGTAACACTTCATTTCAGGTGCATCTTCAAATTGAACCTCATGAGTTTGTAGACAAGTATAATTGGGCACAGGCGATCAGTGGACCTGTTTTATCTGCAGTTACGAACTCACCATTACTACTGGGGAATGAATTGTGGAGAGAGACGAGAATAGCTTTGTTCCAACAGAGTATAGACTTAAGGGCAACCACAAGGATGCCAAGAAAAAGACAGCCAAGGGTTAATTTTGGAAACGGTTGGATCAAAAAATCTGTTGCAGAGATCTATAAGGATGATATTTCCCGATTTACTCTCTTGATCTCAAGCGATATTGAAGAATCTTCTCTTGAACTTTTGAAAGAGGGCAAAATTCCGGAATTGGATGCATTGCGCTTGCATAATGGGACGGTTTATAAGTGGAATAGACCCTGCTATGGCGTAGGTAATGGGAAGCCGCATTTACGCATTGACAATCGATATATTCCTTCAGGGCCAACGGTTAAGGATGAAATAGCAAATACTGCCTTTTGGATAGGACTAATGAAAGCCATGCCTGATAAATACAAGAATATTTGGAAGGTGATGGATTTTAAACAAGCGAAAGGAAATTTTTTAAAAGCAGCTAAGTTTGGATTGGAAACAGAGTTTGAGATCTTTGATAAGATCCTGCCTGCACGTGACCTGATATTAGAAAACTTACTTCCAATGGCTGAGGAAGGACTTAGGAAAGTTAATGTATCCCAACGTGATATTGATACCTATTTAGGTGTTATTGAGAAAAGGATCATATTGAATCAAACAGGTTCCCAATGGACAATTAGAAATTATCGTAATGCAAGAAAGCATATTGATAAGGATAGCACCTTAAAATTACTGACACTCAATATGTTGAAGAATGGATACAAAAATAATCCTATTTATAATTGGAAGGAGATCATAATAGAAGATAAAAAGCATATTCAGAATAAATTTGAGAAAGTACGCCAGGTGATGACTAGCGATTTGTTTGTTGTAAGAGAAACTGATATTGTGAAGTTGGTTCTCAAAATAATGGAGTGGCGAAATATTCATAGAATGCCTATTGAGGGGCCTAAAGGAGAGTTGTTGGGATTACTTACGCTTTCTCATATGAGGCGTTTGATAAAAGGAGACAAGACAGTAAGTGATAAGCTCGTTAAGGATGTAATGATAAAAGATGTGAAAATTGCTGACCCAGATGAGGGCTTGAGTGAGGCTATTGATAAGATGAAAAAATTTAAAGTTGGCTGTTTACCGGTCGTAAGAAGAAATATACTGATTGGTATTATTACAGAAACGGATATTATAAAAATTATGATGGAAAATGAAGATTGGAATGAAGGAGGAGATTGAAACAGTGGATCTGTCGGTTGACAAACGAGTGTTATGCGAATTTAGGAGTAATAATGGACCTTTAGTTGTCTTTATGTGTGGAATTCATGGTAATGAACCCATGAGCGTATTGGCAATTAAGGAGATTGCTGAATTTATACAGGATAATAATATTCAGTTGGCAGGATCCATGATTGGAATAACCGGTAATATCGAGGCCCTAAACAAAGGAGAGCGTTATATTGAATGCGATCTAAATAGAATTTGGACAGAGGTCAATATGAATTTTATTTCTAATGGTTCAACACTTAGAAATGAAAAGGCTGAGATGAAAGAGATCTGGTCGGTGCTTAGTAAGGTGCTTGATGAAAGAAAAAAGGAGGATGTAGTGATCTTTGACCTGCATACGACTTCCTCGCCATCCGTTCCTTTCATTACTATCAATGATACAATATCAAACAGGTGTATTTCTAAAGAGTATCCTTTGGCTACTGTTTTTGGTATTGAAGAATATTTGAGTGGTCCTTTGTTGAGTTATATGAATGAACTCGGAATCAGTGCGATTGGATTTGAGGGTGGTCAGCATATAGATTTGGGTTCATTTGAAAATCATAAAGCATTTATATGGTTATCACTTGCAAATCAAGGACTTATATCTGCAGATATGCTTGAAGTAAAGGCTGCTTTTAAACGGTTAAATGAGTTGAGTATTGATGCCCATAAGTTTTTTGAAATTACTCATCGAGAAGAAATATTGGATAGTGACTACTTTAAAATGTATGATGGGTTTAGTAATTTTCAGTCTATTGAGAAGAACGTAAAAATGGCAATAAAAAATGGGATTGAGATCAAATCAGAATGGGAGGATCATATTTTTATGCCTTTATACCAAGAAAAAGGGGACGATGCTTTTTTTATTATTCGAAGAATCCCTCCATTTTTCCTTTGGCTATCAAGAATTTTAAGAAAATACAATTTTGAGAGAATAGTATTATTGCTTCCTGGTGTTTCGTTATACGATAAGAAGAAGCATATTCTGGCGGTTAATAATAAGGTTGTCAAAATATTACGAAACGATCTCTTTCACTTGTTGGGGTTTAGACAAAAAGTTCATTATACATCCTCTACAACGCTATATATAAGAAGAGAGGTGCAATAAATTAATTTTTGTCACTTAGTCGATAATTCATTCAATTATTTATCCTAATTTTTGTGTGAAATTAAAAATAAGATGAAAAAAGGATTGATTATATCATTTTTTATAATGGTAAGTGTTGTATTAGTAGCACAAGAAAAAGAGAAATTTATGAAAAATGACGAAGAATTAAAGAAAGAACTTTCAGATATTCAATATCATGTTACACAAGAAAAGGGAACTGAAGCACCTTATTCGGGTGAATATTATTTGAATAAAGATGAAGGATTATATGATTGTGTTGTATGTAAAAGTCCCTTATTTACCTCGAGTGAAAAATTTGATTCACACTGTGGATGGCCAAGTTTTTATCTTCCTGTGTCTGATTCTAGCGTCGTAGAAACCGTAGATCAAAGCCTTGGAATGACACGTATTGAAATTACTTGTGGAAATTGTGGAGCCCATTTAGGGCATGTTTTTAATGACGGTCCCCAGCCAACAGGACTTCGATATTGTGTTAATTCTGCTTCGTTAAATTTTGAGAAGAGAGAAGGAGGGAAGGAGAAAAGTAAAGAATAGGAATCCAATGTTATTTAGGTGTTTTTGTACTCTTTAAATCGTCCATCCTTATAAAAGAGCACGATCCTTTCAATTTCCTTGTCACAACTCTCCTTATTAGTTAAACCTCCCTCAATTGTTTTAATCACTTGAGTGTCAGTCACAACATCACTTGTGTTTACATCTGTAACATCTACTTTTTGAGCTGTTTCTGCTTTATCACTTCCTTCTTCAGATGACGCATCATTGAATTTTAGTGCTTTTCCGGTAATTAACCATTCCAGATCTATTTCTGGAAATCGGTGTTTTATCTTAAGAAGGAGGTCTATGCTTGGCTTGTTTCTTCCTGAAAATAAGTGAGATAGTGAAGAGCGTTGAATGCCTACTTTTTCCGAAAAAGCAAGTAGAGTTAAGTCTTTTTCTTCTATCATTTCCTTTAATCTCTGACCTATATTATCCATTTCCTTCCTTTTATATGCGCTTTTTACTTAATTTATTGTAATAATAATGACTTAAAGTATTAGTAAAGATAATATTTGTATAATACTGGTAAAAAGCAGATTAAAACATTTTACTGTTAATGTATTTACATATGTAATTTACATTATTTATGTAATTTATCAGGAAATTCAACACTTTTTATTTTGAATCAGTTAATCAGCCTATATTTTCATCTTGGATATGATTTTAGGAATACAATTAAAATAGACTAAAAAAAATATCCTGATAGAATTTACCTATCAGGATACACTATACAAATTAGAATTATTTACGATTCATTATGGGTGATCGTTATCGTTTGTGTATGGCTTTTTTCATTTCCACATTTATCAGTTACCGACCAATTTCGTTCAATGGAAATTAAGTTAGCATCATTATCGCTAATTGAAACTTCATTGTAATTCACACTTAAGTTTTGAGAACAATTATCCGATGCTGTAATACTTGGAACTTCTGGAACTTGATTTTGATCGACAGTTAGATCAACGGGGTAAGATGATAATTCTGGAGCTGTATTGTCTTTTAGTTTAATAAATTGTTGAACTGTTGTAGTGTTGTTGCAATCATCTCTTACAGTCCAGATCCTCTCAATAGTTCCTAAACACCCACCAGAATAAATTTTATCCTCAAAAGTAAATGAAAGTTCACCCTCACAAGTACTCGAAACCATTGGTGTTGTTGTTTCTTCATATTCGTCGCAATTAATGCTTAATTCGACGCTGTTATTGGGATTGATAGTAATCTGTGAATAGATGTTATTTGTAAAAAACGTAACAATTATCAACCATGACACGTTTAAAAGATATGTTTTCATTATGTAAAATTTAGTGTAAATGTAAATAGATTAGAGAATCGGAATTGTTTAGCAATAGACATTTCGATTTTATAACCGCCTGTAATGTCAAACTTTATGCCAACCTCAAATGAAGAAAGATTTACGTAGTACTTTTAGTTTTATTCTCTTTGTATTTATTATCGGTCTTACTACTGGAAAGAGCCAAACTTCTCAGGAGTTTTGGTTAGCTCCACCAGTTATAACGGCTGATCATGCTGGAAAAACACCAATTTATTTACGTATTACTTCAGGTAATGTAGCTGCAGTCGTTACAATATCAATGCCTGCAAATGCTGGTTTTACTCCAATTATTGTAAATGTACCTGCCAATTCAACATTATCCGAGAACTTAAGTGCCTATGTTACGCAATTAGAAACTCCTTCTAATGATTTGGCTAATAACACAGGAATACTTATTGAATCTACAGCTGATATTACATGTTATTATGAATTGAGTCCAACAAATAATCCTGATATATGGGCATTAAAGGGAGAGAACGGATTGGGGACTGAATTTTACGTTCCTGTTCAGAACATATGGCCCAATGGAAATTACACACCCGAATTACCCTATACTTCATTCGATATAGTTGCAACGGAAGACAATACTGTAGTAAGTATTTATCCAAAAACTGATCTCGATTATAGTCACCCTGCATTACAAGCATTTACTGTTTTTCTTGATAGGGGACAGACCTATTCGGGGTCAGTAGGGAAATTTGATATTGGAATCTTACCTTCTGAAAATCCTTCAGGTACGGTAATCGTATCAAATAATAATATAGCTGTTAGTATTAAAGATGACTCTGTAAACCCTACCGGATATGGTGGATGTAGAGATGTTATGGGTGATCAATTAGTGCCAACTGATATTCTTGGTCTGGAATACATTGCACAAAAAGGGTTTTTAAATGGAGATGATCAAGTATATGTCTTAGCTACCGATAATAATACTGAAGTCTATATTGATGGTGTATATCAAACGACACTCTTTGGTGGAGAGATGTACAATTATAGTTTGTCGGAGGATGTGATTTTTATTAATTGTACAAATCCTGTTTATGTAATTCAAAATACCGGGTTTGGTTGTGAAGTGGGGATGGCTATTTTACCACCTCTTAATTGTGCAGGTTCAGAATCTGTTAGTTTTATGCGTTCTACTTCTGAACGTTTTGGATTAAATATTCTAATTAAGGACGGTAATCAAGGGAATTTCGAATTAAATGGAGATGCTTCGATCATTACAGCATCAGATTTTACAGTTGTTCCAGGTAATACTGATTGGGTTTATGCTCAACTCGACTGGGCTAATAATAATACAGGAACGATTCCAGTAGGAACAGCTCAGAAAATTACAAATTCAACCAGCGTTTTTGCATTAGGACTGATCAATGGAGGAAATTCATCAGGTTGTAGGTTTGGTTACTTCTCTGAATTCTCAGCAAGTGTGATCGTCGATGCAGGGACGAATTCAACAGTTTGTGGTAACGATACTTTACAATTAGTAGGGGATGTAAGTGGTGGAGCCCTTGAAGGGTTTTGGTCAACTTCCGGAACGGGAACTTTTATACCAGACGAATTTGATTTAAATGCAAACTATATTCCAAGTGTTAATGATGAGGCTAATGGTAATGTTATCATCACGCTTGAATCTATAGGTAGTTGTACTCCTGTAACTGACCAAATAATAGTAAGTGTTACACCTAGTCCAACAATAGATCTAGGAATAGACCTTGACGCCTGTGCTAATAACCCAAGTGTTAATTTAAGCGCAGCAACAACAGTTGCTACCAGTGCGCTATGGTATGGTGGAGCTGGATCTTTTTCTCCATCAAATATTGGCTTAAATGTTAGCTATACACCTACAAGTACTGAAATAAGCAATGGTTCAATTATGCTTTATGCTAATTCTGCTGGAATGGGAACGTGTAACCCGGTTATTGATTCCATAACAATTAATTTTACGCCTTCTCCAACAGTTGATGCTGGAGCGAACCAATCCGTTTGTGCAAATAATGCGGAAGTTTTACTTAATGGTAGCGTAACTGTAGGAACAGGAGGAACATGGAGTGGTGGAAGTGGATTGTTTAATCCAAATCAAAACGCATTGAATGTTATTTATACACCAACAGCAGCAGAAATTGCTAATGGCTCCCTTAACCTTACATTGAGTTCAACAGGAAATGGAGATTGTAATTTTGAATCAGATCAGGTAACGATAACTTTTACAAGTGCTCCAATTGTTAACGCGGGCAGTGATGATATTTATTGTTCAAATAATGCTGCAATATCTCTCGGAGGTAGCATAAGCGGTGCAACAGGCGGGCAATGGACCGGTGGACTTGGAGCGTATGACCCAAATAGCACTGATTTAAATGCTATTTATTCACCAACAGCTGCTGAATTATCATTAGGTAGTGTGACACTAACTCTTGAGTCAACAGGAAATGGAAATTGTTTAGCAGAAACAGATCAAGTGAGTTATACCTTTTCTCCTTCACCTACCATAGATGCAGGTTTAAATCAATCTATTTGTGAAAATAACCCTGACGTTAGTCTGAATGCATCAATTAATTTATCTACTGGCGGACAATGGTCTGGAGGTTCAGGCGTATTTTCGCCTAATCAAAATGTTTTAAATCCTGTTTATACTCCAACGGCTGCAGAAATTGCTTCCGGTTCAATGCAACTTTATATTACATCAACCGGAAATGGAATTTGTAATGCTGTAACCGATTCACTTACAATTACTTTTACACCTGCTCCAACAGCCAATGCGGGTCCTGATCAGGAAGTATGTGCAAACAATGTGAACGTAAATCTGAATGGAAGTGTTATAGGAGCAACTGGTGGGACATGGACAGGAGGTTCAGGGACATACAACCCTTCAAACACTGTCCCAAATCCAAGTTATACACCATCTGCAATAGAAATTAGTAACGGTACGGTAAGCTTAACTTTTACTACAACAGGAAATGCAAATTGTAATGCTGTTTCTGATGATATTGAAATTACAATAAGTGCAGCACCAATCGTTTCTGCAGGCTTTGATGAATCGCTTTGTTCAAATAATGAGATCGTAAACTTAAACGGATCTGTAAGCGGAGCTTCGGGAGCAATATGGAGTGGTGGACTAGGGATTTTTGATCCTGGTAATACAGATCTTAATTCTCAATATACACCTACATCGGCTGAAGTAAGTTTAGGATCTATGACCTTAAGCTTAACAAGTACGGGGAATGGAACATGTATAGCAGAAGAGGATCAGGTTACTTTTACTTTTACACCATCGCCTGTTGTTGAAGCAGGAAGTGACGAAACTGTTTGTGGTGATCAGAATACCATTCCATTAACTGGTTCTGTTTCTGTTGCATCAGGCGGACAATGGAGTACTGCAGGTTCTGGTGGGTTCAGTCCTACCAATACAACTTTAAATGCAAATTATATAGCATCTCCAATTGACATTACGAATGGTGCTGTAATGATCTACCTAACATCTATTGGAAACGGTAGTTGTAATGCTGTTATGGATTCGATGTTAATTTCCTTTGATCCTGTTCCTACTGTAGATGCAGGAGTTGATCTTGTTTCATGTGAAAATAATGTTGCAGTATTATTAAATGGTCTAGTTACTGGAGCAAGTGGAGGGATATGGAGCGGAGGAAGCGGTGTATTTAACCCTTCAAGCTCATCTTTAGCTGCAACCTACATTCCTAGTCCAGCTGAGATCGTAACAGGCTCACTTACGCTAACACTTACAACAACTGGAAACGGACTATGTACTGCAGTTTCAGATCAAATGAATATTACAATAAATCCTGCGCCAATAGTAAGTGCAGGAGCTGACCTTCAATCCTGCGCAAATAATCCATCTGTAATACTGGATGGTAATGTGCAGTTTGCCAGTGGAGGTATATGGTCGGGTGGAAATGGAAGTTTTAGTCCATCAAATACCTCCTTGAATGCTATTTATACTCCAACAGCTGATGAGACAAATAATGGTAGTATGGTATTGACATTAACCTCAACAGGAATTGGTTCTTGTTTAGCGGTTAATGATCAGGTTCAAATAATATTTACCCTTGCACCAGTTGTAAATGCTGGCCTTGATCAATCGGTTTGTGAAAACAACTCAACGGTTAATTTAATAGGCTCAATTAGTGGAGCTGGTGGAGGAGTATGGTCAGGTGGCATAGGTACTTATAGTCCTGACAACAGTTCTTTAAATGTAATATATGAGCCTCATCCTTCTGAATTGGCAAATGGAAATTTAATTCTTACACTCAGCTCTACTGGAAATGGTACCTGTAATATTGAATCAGATGACATTGAAATTACATTTACACCAGCACCTATTGTAGAAGCAGGAAGTGATATTACAACTTGTGTTGATGATCTTGAAGTTGCACTTAATGGAAACGTTACTGGGGCAACCACTACAGGTTCATGGTCTAGTTCTGGAAATGGTTTTTTTACGCCAAATAACCTTGTATTGAATCCTACTTATGTTGTTTCATCGCAAGATAGTATCAATGGTGGAGTTACATTATTTCTTAGCTCTACAGGAAATGGAAATTGTTTTGCCGTAATCGATAGTATGATGATAAATGTATTTCCAGTAGGGATTGCAGATGCTGGTTCAGATGTTGAAGTTTGTGCAAACAACAGTAGTGTTAGTTTGGATGGACAAATATCGGGAGCTGCATCATCAGGTGTATGGTCGAGTAACGGGAATGGTTCATTTGTTCCTAATGTTACAACACTAAATGCTGATTATATCCCTTCAGCTGACGATATTTTAAACGGAACTGTAACACTAACCTTAACTGCAGATGCATGTAACATCGCTGTGGATAATATGATTGTTACTATCACTCCAGCTCCAAGTGTTTATGCAGGAGAAGATCAAACAGTATGTATTACTGATCTTGATGTTCAATTAGGAGGAGTTGTCGGTGGAGCAACTTCTACGGGTATATGGGCAAGTAATGGAACTGGAACTTTTGTTCCTGATGCAACGACACTTAACGCTATTTATATGCTAAGTTCAGCAGATAGTCTTAATCAAGGGGTAGTGCTTACACTTAGTTCAACAAGTAATGGAAACTGTATTGCAGTAGAAGATACTGTCAATATTTTTGTTTTTCCAACAGGGACTGCTGATGCAGGAAGCAATCAAACGGTTTGTGGAAATGATGCAGATGTTCAATTAAATGGAATCGTTTCAGGAGGCGCTGATCAAGGGCAATGGAGTTCTTCAGGAACAGGGTTATTTAGTCCAAACGACCTTGCACTCGATGCTATTTATACACCTTCGGCTCAGGATATTTCGAATACTAGTGTAACGCTTACCTTATCTACGCTTAACAGTTGTAACCTAGCATCAGATCAAATGCAAATTGACATTGACCCGGCTCCTATTGTTACAAGCTATAGTGACACGACAATATGTGGTACTAACCCGATAGTTGATATAGTTGGGAACATTTCGAATGCAGGTGGAGGGGTATGGTCTACTTCAGGAACAGGAACTTTTAGTAGTACAACTAATTTATCTACCGTATATACTGCAAGCGCCGATGATATTACTTTAGGTAGCGTTTTAATTACGCTTACATCAACATCAAATGGACTTTGTTTGGAAGAGTCAGCTTCATTTAACCTTTCATTTTCAGATGGAATTTATGTAAGTGCCGGACCAGATCAAGAAGTTTGTATCTCATCTACTAATACGGTTTTAGCAGGTGTTATAAATAACGGAACAACTTCAGGTGTTTGGTCTACTAATGGCGATGGTACATTTAGTGATGATACAGATTTAAATGCCACTTACAATTTTGGTGCTAACGACTTTATTAATGGAGAAGTTACATTAACGTTGAATTCTACCAATAATGGTACTTGTGCTCAGGAAAGTGATCAAATGCTCATCGTATTTGGTAATACGGTGAATGTTTATGCAGGCCCGGATTTAGAGTTGTGTGCTGATAATGGTCCACTGCAACTAGACGGAATTGTTTCCGGTGGCTCTACAACAGGTAATTGGTCAACAACTGGTGGAGGTGTTTTTCTACCAAATGAAACTACGTTGAATGCTATCTATGATCCAAGTGAGAGCGATAGTCTCTCTGGTTCGTTCAGTTTAATATTAATTTCTACAAATAATGGAGGTTGTTTAGCAGGAAGTGATACTACAGATTACCAATTGCGTCCATTACCACAAATTGATGCAGGTGGAGATCAAGTGGTTTGCTCAGGTTCTGATAGTGTGTTTATCCAGACGGTGGTTGAAAATGTAGATCAATTGTTATGGACCACTACGGGCTCCGGATCTTTTTATCCTGATAACACATCGCTTCAGGTAGTGTATTTACCTAGCTCAACAGATCAACAGGTTGGTGCTATTGATCTTATGGTGTCTTCAATCGGATCTTCTCCTTGCCAGGAAGCAAGCAATGAAATTCATGTGACTTTCGCAGATCCATTTGTTGCGACTGCAGGAAATGATATTATAACATGTGCAACGATGCTTGAAATCCAATTGGATGGTCAGGTAAGCGGAACAACAACTGGAGCATGGTCAAGTTCAGGTAGTGGTTTTTTCTTTCCAACGGAAGAGGTGTTAAACGGACAATATTTTGCAAGTCAAGCCGATTCTCTCTTAGGAAGTGTATGGTTAGTACTTTCACCAACTAATGCTTCAGGATGTGATGTAGAGACTGATTCACTACAACTTATTATTGAACCTGCACCAATTGCGAATGGAGGAGGTGATCAGATAGTATGTATTGAAAGTAATGAAGTTCAGCTTAACGGAAGTGTAAGTAATGCCGATGGTGGTGTTTGGGGAACAAATGGAACAGGTGTTTTTATTCCTGATCCAACTCAGCTGGATGCTATGTATCAGTTTTCTCCTCAGGATCAGCTGGAGGGAGAAGTGATCTTAATCCTTTCTACAACACAAAGCGGAGTTTGTAGCAGTGTTGTAGATTCTATCCTAATTGAATTATCAAACCCATTAAGTGCTGCTTTTAGCTGGAATGGACACTGTGTAGAAAATAATATTCAGTTTACGGATGAAACGGTGGTTAATAATGGGTTTATTGAAGGCTTTGAATGGAATTTCGGTGATGGGAATAGCTCGTTAGTTCAAAGTCCAAGTAACATATTTCTTAGCGTAGGAACATTTGATGTATCTCTCGTTGTTTATTCAAATATGGGATGTAATGATTCTATTACGCAGCAGATAATCGTTTACGATAATCCAATGTCCTCATTTGATTGGGAAGAAACGGAAAATCAGTTTGAAGTTCAATTTGTCGACCAGTCAGTGGGTGGTGGACAAAACTTTTGGGACTTCGGAGATAATTTTGGTGAATCAGAAGATATCAACCCGCTCTATGTGTATATCGAGGAAGGGAATTATTCAGTTACACAGATCGTTTATAATGAGCAGAATTGTGTTGATAGCACGAGTCAGGTTATTACTGTTTCAGACCCTGATGTATATGCTCCAACAACACCGGAGGCCTTTTCTCCGAATGGTGATGGTGTAAATGATGTATTCTTTGTAAGAGGAGGTCCTTTTACAGAACTTAACCTTAAAATATATGATGGATGGGGAGAGTTGATCTTTGAATCAAATAGCATTGATGAAGGTTGGGATGGGAATGCTCGTGGTGATCTCGTTCAAGTTGGAGTGTATGTTTATGTAGTACAAGCAACCACAACGAGTGGTAAACAATACGAAATACAAGGAAAAGTTACGGTCATTAAATAATGTGTGTCATGAAGAAGATAATTAGATCAATTACCATTATTCTGTTGTGTGCAAGTAGCACTGTTCATGCACAGGATTCTCAATTTAGTCAAATGGAGAATCTAACCCTGTTGACCAACCCGGCTACAACAGGATTGTTCACCCATGAAGACATCAACCTTGGAGCTGCATACCGAAATCAGTGGAGTAGCCTTTCGAGTAGTATAAATAGTTTTGCATTGACCTTTGATATGCCTTTGCTTAATGATAGATGGGGTGTTGGTGGATACTTGAAAAACACAGATGAAATTGGTATAATCAATACATTTAATTTTATTGCTTCAGGTTCATATCTAATTACTGATCCCGTAAAAAACAGTGATTATTTATTATCAGTTGGGCTGCAAGTAGGGTTTATCTATAAGCGAATCAATGTAGATAATATGACTTTTGATCAACAATACGAAACAGGAAATTTTAATCCTGACCTGGTAAGTGGTGAGAACTTTATCCGTCAAAATACGGTAATGCCTGATGCAAATATTGGGTTTTATTATCGTCATATTAATAAGGGTGTCAAATTTAGGCCTTATGGTGGTTTTACTGTTTTTCATATAACCTACCCAAAGGAGCAATTTTTAGATGGAACAGTTGATCATTTACCATTAAGGTACTTATTCGAATTAGGGGCCTCCTACGATATTAACGAGCAGGTTAACATTATACCGGTTGTATATTATCAGCGACAGCGAGAGTTTCAACAATTTTTGGTCAATGTATTAGGAAGTTATTCATTCGATAAATCACCTTATAAATTGATCGCCGGTATGGGATATAGACATGAAGATGCTATTATTATGCACCTTGGTTTTAGGCATGGCTTAAACATCTTTAGGTTTAGTTACGACTTTAATATATCAGGACTTAAGACCTATACGAGAAACCGTGGTGCTATAGAATTCTCGTTGATCTATGTTGCCGGATCTGATAAGAAAAAGAAAGTAACGCTTTTATAGAATTTATATGAGTTAATAATCATTTCATACTTGACAAATAAAGAGCTGTGTTCTTTTAAGGTAAATTTTATCTTTACAAACATTAAAATGAACCCACGTCTTTATGCATTTTGCTAATTCAGAATTTTTATGGGCGTTAAGCCTATTGCTTATACCGATTATTATCCATCTATTTAGGTTTAGAAGGTATAAGCAGGTCATGTTTCCGAATATCCGATTTTTGCAAAAGATCGATGAAGAACAAAAGGCCAGAAGAAGATTAAAAGATATTCTTATTCTTATTTCACGTCTTTTTGCATTAAGCTTTTTAGTACTTGCGTTTTCTCTTCCCTTTATAGGGAATTCTAATTCCTCATCATTGGGGAATATGATCTCTATCTATGTTGATAATTCTTTTAGCATGGAAAATGAATCTGATCAAGGAAGGTTATTGGACATAGCTAAGAAAAAAGCAGAAGAATTGGTCATGACATTTCAACCTTCAGATCAATTTCAATTGATAACAAATGACTTGGAAATTCGGCATCAGCGATTTGTGAACAGACAAGCTTTTCTACAGTTTTTATATGAAGTTGATCTTTCAGCCGCTGCTGTGGAGCTAAGTGATATCAATCAACGGCAAATGACCTTGCTTGAAGGAGAAGAGGGATACGATAAATGGATCGCTGTATTAAGTGATATGCAATATTCAACCTCAAACCTCTCTAACTTCGCACCAGGAGATGAGTACAAGGTTGTTTTCCTTCCTATTTTACCTGATGATATTAATAATCTATATATCGATAGTCTATGGTTTGCTGATCCAGTCAGACAATTAGGAAAAAGTGAAACCCTTCATTTCAGCATTAAAAATGAATCGGACAAGAACCTGAATGATATTCAGCTTAGATTAACGATCAATGGACAAATGAAAAGCATGGCAGGTATTGATATTCTGGCAAGAAGTAAGATCGATACATTGCTTCATTTTACTAATAATTCCAGTGCCGGCGTACAAAACGCTATTCTATCCGTCGATGATAAGCCTATCGTTTTTGATAATGATTATTATTTCTCATACCAATTGAAAGAGAAAATTAGAGTATCAGAGATCTTTGGTCAAAATGCAAGTAATTATTATCAATTGATCTTTTCAGATAGTCTGTTTGATTTCAGTTCTTTCTCTGTTAATCAGATTGATTTTCAAGCACTCAACAAAGCCGATCTTATTGTTTTAAATGACCTTGAAAAGATTCCGAGTGGTTTAAATTCATTTTTAATCAAGTGGACAAAGGATGGAGGACATGTTTACGTGAGTCCGGGAGAGGTTTTTAATGAATCTGATTACAATCAGTTTCTCGCTAATTACGGAGCCTCAATAAATGAAAAGGCCGATACAAATGATAGAAGGGTGTCTCGTGTTGAGTTGGATAATGGTTTGTTTAAAGATGTGTTTAAACGAAGTCCACAAGGAAGGGCTTTACCGCAAACAAGATCTCATTATCGCTTGAAATTCAGTGATTTTGAGTGGGAAACCCTTTTTCAACTGCAAGGGAAAGATAATTTTTTATCAACTCGAAAAGTAGAGGAAGGAAGAATCTATTTGATAGCCATACCAAGTAAGGAGAGCTGGAGTAATTGGCCGCGTCACGCTTTGTTTATTACTACAATGCTCCGCGTAGCCGAAGAAAGTCAACGGAGTGATATGCTCGACCATAGAATTGGTGATTGGAGTGTGATCACTATTCAGTCTGATTATAGTGGTAAGGATAGGCCTAATGAATTAAAAGCAGAAGATGGGAGTATTGCATTCATACCGGCACAGCAATGGATAGATGGTAAATTATCGATTGCTGTTAAAGATGAAGTGAAGAAGGCAGGATTTTACGACTTAATGAATGGAGACAGATCGATATATACTTTTGCTTTTAACTATTCAAGAAAAGAATCCGATTTGCGCTTCTATGATCAGGAGGAGTTGGAGGCCTGGGTAAATGATAGGGATAATGTAAGATTGATAAAAGTAAAGAACGCTCCATTGAAAAAAAGTACGATTCGTGATGAGCGTCCATTGTGGAAATATTTCATTATTGGCGCTATCGTATTCTTACTTATCGAGATCTTAATTGTTAAGTTTATAAAACAACGATGAAGCATTCTTAAACTTTTTTTATGAATAGTTAGGTTAATAATCGACCTGTTTTAGTTAAAAAATGAATAAGAATTAAACGAGGTGTCGATTTGTTTAATAAATTCGCAACATGAAACGAGTCTATAAGAACCTTTTAATATACAAAGGGATTATTATTGGCGAGTTCTATATGACCTTAAAAAAATCAAAATTAAACGCATGAAAATTTTGATCAGATCAGCTCGGATCATCGACCCTTCCTCCACATTTCATCATAAAAGCAAAGATATTCTTATTGAAAACGGATTGATCTCAAAAATCTCCGATAAGATAAGGGCAGGTTCAGGAATAAAAGTGATCGAAGGTAAATCTATTCATGTATCAGGCGGATGGGTTGACTTAAGAGCAAACTTTTGTGAACCAGGCCATGAGTACAAAGAGGATATTCAAAGTGGATTAAAGGCTGCTGCTTACGGTGGATTTACTGGAGTTGTCCTGTCATCAGGTACACATCCTCCAATCGATAACAGAGCTTCGGTTGAGTTTTTACTTGCAAGAAGAAAGAATCAGGCAGTAGATATTTTCCCTTTAGGAACTGTTTCTGAAAAGAAGGAGGGCAAGGAGTTATCGGAAATGTACGATATGCACTTAGGAGGTGCCATTGGTTTTAGCGACAATAAAAAAACGATAGCATCGAATAAACTATTATTCAAAGCGCTTACCTATTCCCATGCTTTTAATGGCTTGATCATGGACTTCCCAATGGATTATGATTGGATAGACGAGGGGCAAGTTCATGAAGGACTGATAAGTACACAAATGGGAGTAAAAGGTATCCCTGAGGAAGCTGAAGCAATGATGGTACAAAGAGACCTGACCATGCTTAAGTATGCAGGAGGAAGATTACATCTAGGGCCTTTATCAAGTGGGCTCTCTCTTAAGCTTATTAAAAAGGCAAAAAGTGAAGGCCTTAATATTACTGCAGAAGTTTGTCATCATTCATTATTATTAGGGGATGAGGCAACGGCTGACTTTGATTCAAATTTTAAATTCATGCCTCCATTGAGGGATGCAAAAAGCAGAAAAGCCTTGCTAAATGCTTTAAAAGATGGTACGATCGATGCTATTTCAAGTGATCATCAACCAGAAGATGACGACGAGAAGAGAATCGAGTTTCTTCGTAGCGCTTATGGAGCAATTGGTTTGGAATCTTCTTTTGCAGTATCCTTGGAAGCGATCAGCGACCTTGATCTTCTTATCGAGAAGCTAACTGTTGGACCTCGAAAAATATTGGGCCTGGAAAATCCGTCAATCGAGATTGGAGCCAAGGCGAATCTTACTGTATTTGATCCAACAAAGAAGTGGGAGTTTTCAAGAACTACTGTCCATTCGAAATCACTGAATAGTCCTTATATGGGAAGAGAGTTAATAGGGAAATCAGTAGCAGTTATCAATGGTGGAAGACATTTCATAAGCGATTGATCAAAAATTAGGCTCCTTTTTTAAAAATAGTATATTTGATTTTCTACAGACAGGAGATTAATGAATTCATTTATTATTGGCTTATTATTAGTAGCTGCGCCTTTGGCATTTGCTGCATTTCTACTTTTCTTTATGATGAGTGGGAAAGGAACGACTCCTCTTAAAGAAGTGAAGGAAGAATTGAAAGGAGTGAAGGAAGTGAAGGAATCAAAAGAAGAATTAATAAAATAATAGTTGGAATAGCCTTAGGATATTTGATGGCTCTTAGAACACTTATAGCCTTGCCTTTTAAGGCAAGGCTAAAAAATGATATTAATATTGGCTTTAGCCTTTAATAGATAGAATTAGTATTAAAGGCTAAAGCCGAGTAGGACTTTTGGATTAATAATTGGGCTTAAGCCCAATCAAATAAATGCTTATTCAATCAATATGAGGTATGAAATAAGTTACTGTGCACTCTGTGGATTCTCTGAGCGTCTTTGTGATACCTTTTATTTTCTACTTGGATAGGTTTTATAACAAAAAAAGGTCACCATAAATGATGACCTTTTCAATTTTGAATATTTCCTATTAAGAATTCTCTACAATAACATTCGCTTTAACTTTTAATACTGTCTTTTCAGGTTCAGTATTAGCCGTTACAGTAATTGATTTTGTTTGTTGGTTCTTTTGCTTTCCAGGCTTGTAAATGATTTCAAGTTCTCCACTTTCTCCTGGTGCAATTGGTTCTTTAGGCCATCTTGGAACAGTACAACCACATGATCCTTTTGCATTGGTAATAATTAAAGGTTCATTACCTGTATTGGTAAAGGTAAAAACGTAATTGTTACTAGAATTCTGTGCAATGTTTCCAAAATCGTGATCTAACTTTTCGAAAGAAACACTTGTTTTTGCGCCAACAGGAGTGTTTTTATTCTGACTGCTAATTGGGTCAAAATTTGGGTTTTTCTGTTTTTTCTGTGCTTCTTCTTTCGTTTTTGCACTTCTTTTCTCCGCTCTGTTAGCTGTAACTCTGCTTCTTGAGGAATTACTAGCTCCGTCGTTGCTTACAATCTGGTAGGTGTTAAATAATGTAAGCGCACCAAAAATGGCTACGGCTGCAATTAATATTTTGTCTTTCATAGTAAGTTTATTTGAACCACAAAAGAAGAGTTTTACTTTTAAAAAGTCAAGAAAAATTAAATTCAATTTTTATCAACTTATTTCAAGCTGTTATTATTCAATCGTAAATTCATTTCTTACCTTCGCATTAATATTTTCGATATGGTTTATGATATAGCTATAATAGGAGGTGGAATAGTTGGTTCAGCTACCTTTTATCAATTACAAAAGCGTTTTCCAACATTAAAAATAGCACTGATAGAAAAGGAGGATATCCTTGCTGATCATCAGACTGGTCACAATTCTGGCGTCTTGCACTCAGGGCTATATTATAAACCAGGATCTTTAAAGGCCAGAAACTGTATTGAGGGTAGGGAAGAGATCGTCGCTTTTTCTAAAGAGCATGGGATAGATCATGATGTATGTGGAAAGGTTGTGGCGGCGGCAAGTGAAGTTGAATTACCATTTATGGATAATATTTTCGAAATCGGTAAGGAAAATAAACTTTCGGGCATCGAAAAGATCACGGGAGAACAAGTAAAAGAGATTGAACCCAATGTTGAGGCAATTGCTGGACTATGGGTGCCTCAGACAGGAATTATTGATTTTAGAGCGGCAACAGCAAAGATGGTTGAGATTGCGCTTTCTCTTAATGAAGATTCAAAATTATTTTTAGGGGAAGAAGTTATTGCTGTGGAACATGAAGATGGTAAACAGGAGTTAATTACCGAAAAGCAAAAAATAAAAGCACGTTACACTGTGTTTTGCGCCGGACTTCAAGCTGATAGGATGGCAATTAAAGACGGTGTTGAAGTAAAAGAAAAGGTAGTAGGGTTTAGAGGTGATTATTATGAATTAAAAGATGAAGCTAAACACAAGGTTAAAAATCTAATCTATCCAGTCCCTAATCCTGCTTTTCCGTTTCTTGGTGTTCATTTTACGCGCATGACGGATGGAGAAATAGAATGTGGACCTAACGCTGTATTTACTTTCAAAAGAGAAGGCTATGGCAAGACGGATTTCAGTATGAAGGATACAATTGATGCCTTATCTTATAAAGGAACGTGGAATTTGTTTTTCAAAAACATGAGTTTTGGTATAAATGAATACCGTCGTGCATTTTCGAAAAAATTGTTTCTTAAAACACTTCAACGATTAATTCCTAGTCTGGAAATGGATGACCTTAAACCGGGAAGATCTGGGGTTAGAGCATTATTGCTTAGTCCAGATGGAGATACACGAGATGATTTTAGGATAGTTAGTAGAAAAAATAGTATTCATGTGCTTAATGCGCCCTCGCCTGCAGCAACAGCTTCTATGGCAATTGGGAGAGAAATAGCTGACATGGCGGTAGAAAAATTCTCTATTTAACATATTGTCAGATAGTTATTAAGCAATGTCGGCTTAGTCATACAGTAGAAGGAGTACAGTTTGTACTTTGCAAATAAAATAAATAAAATGAAAAGTGGTTTTTTTAAAACGATAGCATTCCTTATTTCAAGCGTTCTTGTTGTAAGTGTTTTAGTAGCATTTAATGGCTATGATGAAGGTGTTTACGAGGATTATAGTTATCATTCTGTTGGTGAATTGATCACCTTTGCTGATATACAAGACCTTCCTATAGAAACGAATACGCTATTTAGCGGATCTGGTAATTGTGTTTTATGCCACGGTGATCCAAATCAGTTTCCTTCAAGTACAGCGAATACTGATAATTCTGGGAATGATATTTCTCCTGTATCATTATGGAGGGCGACCATGATGGCTAATGCAGCTATAGATCCATTTTGGAGAGCAAAAGTAAAACATGAGGTGATTGAAAACCCTAGTCTTGAAGATGAGATAGAAACACTATGTGTAACCTGTCACGCCCCCAATGGTCATTTCGATGCCATGCATAATGGTCTCACAACCTATACTATTGATGACCTTATTCTTGACCCTATGGGATTAGATGGTGTATCATGTACTTCATGTCATACTATGGCAGATGAAGATATGGGAATTACCTTTTCTGGAGACATCACTTATGAAACAGATCACAGTGCTTATGGTCAATACACTAGTCCATTTTCGAATTCGATGTTCAACTTTACCGGTTTTACTCCTTATTATGGTTCACATATTTCAAGTTCAGAAGCGTGTGGTAAATGTCATTCTTTAATTACAGAAACGATCAATGATGCGGGTGAGATCACAGAGAATAGTTTTGTTGAACAAGCAGTTTATCATGAATGGTTAAATTCTACTTATGCTTCAGAAGTGGCTACAACTACTTGTATTGACTGCCATATGCCAACTATGGATGAAGGTGTGATCGTTTCTCCAATGCCTCCTTTCTTGACGGAGAGGTCGTCCTTTGCTAAACATGACCTGGTAGGTGGAAACGTGTTTATGTTAAACTTATTAAAAGATAATATCACTGAATTGGATGTGAATGCCACTGCTGCACAATTTGATGAGGTGATTGAAAAAACAAATTACATGCTTCAGAGCGAAGCTTTGCTTCTAATCATTGACATGTTGAGTATAGAAAACGACTCTGCCTTATTTGAAGTAAGCTTAGAGAATTTAAGTGGGCATAAGTTGCCTTCTGGTTATCCATCACGTAAAATGATGATTGAGTTTACCGCCTATACACCCTTTGGTGATACTATTTTTCATAGTGGAGGGATAAATCCTGAAGGAAGAATAATTGGAGAATTAGATGATGAATACGAAATACATTACAACACTATTACACAAGAAGATCAGGTTCAGATCTATGAGTATGTTATGGGTAATGAGGCAGGAGAACTAACCACTATCTTAACAAGAGCATACAGCCCTCTAAAAGATAATAGGATACCACCTGCGGGTTTTACAACAGGGCATATGGCTTATGATACAGTTCAAATAGTTGGAGATGCTAGTGTTGATCCCAACTTTAACATTGAGAATGAAGAGGAAGGAAGCGCAAAAGATCTTGTTTATTATCACGTGCCGCTTGGAGAATTGGCTTCTGAATTGATCATTAATGTAAAAATTCATTACATATCTGTGCCGAGAAAATGGTTAGATGAATTATTTTCAAATGATGCGACTGAGATAAATGATTTTGAGACGATGTATAATGCAATGGATATTGAATCTGTTATTATGCAAGAAGAAGAATTACTTGTAACGGTGAGTTCAATAAAAGAAATAGAGCTTAGTTCGGTTCAAATTTATCCTAACCCAAGCAATAGTGAAGTGAATGTGATTACAGGAAGTAATGAGATCACTGAATTTACTTTGTTTGATTCGCAAGGAAGAGAAATTAAGCTAGATTATAATCTTGGCAGTAGAAGCAATAAAATCACTTTACCTGAAGCTGCCGGAAAGTACTATTTGAAAATTCATTTTTCTGATGGTTTTATCGAAACAAAGACGATAATTAAATTGTGATAAAGTTCGCATTGGGTATAGCTATTCGAATTTATCTTTGTGAAATATTATAAATAAATTAGAAACATGAAAATTGCAGTAACATATCAAAACGGAAGAACCATTAGCGGCCATGGTGGTCGTTGTAATAGGTTTAAAGTATATACGATTAAGGATAATAAAATAGATACTAATACAGATCTGGAATTCAATAAGGACATTGTATTTCACAATGTGTTTCACGATAGAGTGATCCCATTTAATGAACATCCTTTAAGTGATATTGATGTATTAATTACAGGATCAATGGGCAGTGGATTTGTTATGAAAATGGCTCAAAATGGAATTAAAGCTGTTGCAACTCCTGAGCGTGATTCCGATTTAGCAGCTGTCAATTTCCTGAATGGAACATTGGAAGAATCAGCACCGGATGATCATCATCACCACCACCATCATTAGGCCGGATCTCTATATTTTCTGAATGAAAAAAAGAAAGGAAAGAACAGCCTTTTGAGCTAAAATAATTTTAGTAAAAAACCCGGTAGATATTTATCTGCCGGGTTTTTGCTTTTATATCTTTTCTTTAATCAATAAATGGTTCATCACTACTTATTATTTCAACCGACTTAACATTCAATTGATAGCTTTCTACTTCTTTATCTTCATCGAGAACATCTTGAGGTAATTCTGCTTTTAATTGGTCAGCATAACTCATTTCAGAAGTTTTATTCTCTCTGAAGCTTTCGGCAAGTGCCTGCGATTCACTATCATCTGTTATGATGACAATGTCCATATTTTGAGTTTGGAAGTATTTTCTAATAGCTTCATTAACCTGATCAAGTGTTGTGTTTTCGAGAAGCTTATCCAATTCAGCAATATAGTTTTCTCTTCCAAAAAATTGTGAATCCATTAGGAAACCTAACTCTTTATCGGGTGTTTGGATATACAACTTGATATAACTTCGCAAAAACTGTTTTGTCTTTTCGAATTCGTCAGGATCCATTCCATTTTCTACCAAAAGGTCTATTTCTCTAATGGCCATTCGCAATGCAAAATGAGCATGTCCAATGGTAATATCAGCTAATTCAGGGTATTGTTCTTTAAGTTGATCAGCTATTTGAACAGGGCGGATCCAAATTGCAAAGTAATTGCTTGATCGTGGAACCCCGGTAGTAGGTAATTGATTCCTTCCACCGTTGTTATACCATTCGATGTAGGAGTAATCCCCATAATTCATCGATCTTATCTTTCTGATCTTATAATACAAACGGCTATAGGCTTTTCTGTGTTCACCCATCCATGAATTGGCGATCATTAATGCGGCAAAATCATCATCAGCTCGCGTAATATCGATAGGATAACCAGTAAATATTGCTGATCCCAGTGCTTCTTTTTTCTCAATGATCTTGATATTTATACCATCAGGCATTTCAACAGCCTTCATTCTTGGTATAACTGCCTCATTTGAAGATAATGTTGAAAGGTCATTTTTTAAATTATCAACAAACTCATCAGAAAAATCTCCTGAAACACCAATACTCACATTGTTTTTTGTAAAGAAATTCACATAGTGTTCTTTAACATCATCCAGACTGATAGATGTAACTCCTTCAACAGTTCCAACAACCATATGAGAATACGGAGTGCCCTCAAAGAGCATTTCTTCCAATGCTTTTTTCGAAAATTCTTCATCAGATGAAGCCCTGATCACTTGAGTTAAATAGTTTAATGTATTTGATTTCACCCGATTAAAATCAGATTCTTCAAAAGTAGGAGTGAGGATTAATCCTTTTAAAACGGGATAGAATTCATCAACAAAATCCTTAGGAAATGCAAAAGTTAGAGTGCTTACCTCTTTGTCAGTATTAGAATAATAATAGGCCGCCATAGGGTAGGTCATTTCATTGATTTCCGACTTAGTAAAGGTGCTTGTACCACCTTCCATCATTAGTGATGCCGTAAGGTCAGTAATCCCTTCTTTTCCTATTGGATCTACAATTGATCCATTTTGAAATCGCACCTTGACTACAATTTTAGGGGAGCCTGTTTTTTTGAGTTTAACCACATTTATTTGTGAGTAAACAGTACTTGATAGAATGATTCCTGCAAGTAGCAGAATTATTTTGTTTAAAGTCTTCATTAGTTGATCCCTCCTTCTTTTTGTGATGAGATTGTTGAAATAGTAAGGTGTGATGGGACAAAGTATTTCTGAGCTGCATGCATGATGTCTTCAGCAGTCACTTTATCATAAGAGTTATAAATATTATTAAGCGATTCCGGTTCACCGGAAACCCATATAAAAAAAGCAAGGTTTCCTGCAATTGATGAAGGACTATCCATATTCATAGCAGCGCTATATTTAAGTTTTGACTTTGTTTCTTCAAGTAGAGTTTCGTCTACGGCTTGTGTCTTAACCTGTTCAAGCGCTTTGTCAACCTCATTTTTCACATATTGCATATCTTCCTCATTAACTACAGAGGAAGAAATAGAGTAGAGATAAGGATCACGTGTAAAAAAGAATCCACCGGAAATATATCTCACCTTTTGTTCGTCGATAACGAGTTTTTTATATAGGTCTGATCGTTCTGAAAACACAATGGTTGATAGCACATCCAATGCAGCAACATCCATTGATTGATCATCAAAAGCTGGGCTACTATAATTTAATTCAAGATAAGGAGGGAAGCCTGGAAACTCAACATGAGCATAACGCGTTTCTTTTTGTTCTGGTTCTATTGGAATATCAGATTTGAAATCTCCTTTTTCCCACATTCCAAAATATTTTTGAGCTAGAGAATATACATCATCAAATTTCACATCTCCTACTACGAGTATAGTGGCGTATTCAGGACGGTAAAATTGGTCGAAAAATTTTAGTGAATATTCATACTGATTTGGCATGTCAACAACATCATCCCAATACCCCATAGTAGTATGACCATAAGTATGTTCTGTGAAGGCTACTTCAGCTGTTTTCTCACCTAGTTTAGCGTAAGGACTAGCATTGTTTTTAGTGTATTCACCTTTTACAGCACCTGCTTCTGTTTTAAAATCATGAACGGAATAGTTAAGATTCATAAATCGATCCGCTTCTACTTCAAACATTTTGTCAAGCATCTTAGCATTTCCTGTCATATGGTAAACAGTACGGTCTAACCAAGTATTTGCATTTGCAGCAGCACCGATCGATTTTAGCACTTCACTGTATTCATCGCTCGAATAATTGTCCGTTCCTCTGAACATCATATGTTCAAAAAAGTGAGCGAAACCGGTTTTCCCCGCTTCTACTTCATCTCTGGCTCCTACTCGCATAACAATTTGAAAGGCGGCAAGTCCCGGACTGGGATATTCGACCACAACAACATTTAATCCGTTATCCAAGGTTTTCTGCTGGATAGGATAAGGCAAAATATTTTCAGAATCGGCATTATCGTTAGTCGGTTCTGTGGGATTGGACCAAGCTGCCAGAATAAGCAGGAGTAGCAAACCACTAATGTGTTTTAACATAGTATTTAATTTAAAATGTATAATTAATATTTGTTTAGCTTGTCTTCAAAGCTATTATTTTTTGTAAAATAATTTGATAGAAATTCATTTAAAACAGGTGTGAGCTGATTTATCAGACTTATTTAAAAAAAAGCGTACGATACGACTACACCATTTCCAAGCTTTCTTCTTCCTTATCTTTTGTTTTACCCATTAAAAAATCATGAATAGAAGCTGCTGCAATTTTAGCTTGTCCCATAGCCAATATCACTGTGGAACCGCCTGTTATTGCATCACCACCTGCAAAAACACCTTTTTTGCTGGTTTCGCATGTTTCTCCATCTACAGTGATCACACCCCAATCATTAATTTTTATTTCTCGATCGGTGGCCGGTAGGATAGGATTAACACTACATCCTAAAGACATTACAACAGTATCACATTCATCTGTGAAGAATTTTCCTGTTGCAACAGGTATTCTTCTTCCGGAATCGTCTGGTTCAGAAAGTTCCATGATCTCACATTTGATATGGGTAATGAAATTATCCTCATTCGTGATGAATTCAACAGGATTGGATAACCATTTCCAATTGATCATTTCTTGCTGAGCATGTTTTAACTCTTCTGATCTTGCCGGAGCTTCTTCTATAGATCTTCGGTAATAACACGTAACATCGGCTCCCAAGCGTTTTGCAGTTCGCATAGAGTCCATCGCAGTATTTCCTGCTCCAATCACGGCAACTTTTTTACCTTGATAAAGTGGGGTAGCGAATTCAGGAAACTTATCTGCTTCCATAAGATAGATTCGAGTGAGGTATTCATTTGCTGAATACACCCCATTTGCATTTGCTCCTGGAACATCCAGAAGTCTAGGTAAGCCGGCACCTGTACCAATGAAAGCTGCATCAAAGCCCTCTTCACCAAGAAGGTCATCAAGGGAGAGGATCTTACCTATGATCATATTATAAACGAACTCAACGCCTATATTTTCCAGGAATTTGATGTCTTCATCAATTATATCAATAGGCAATCTGAAACGTGGAATTCCATAGATCAATACACCTCCTGCACGATGGAACGCTTCAAATACTACCACTTGGTGCCCTCTTATTCTGAGTTCATAGGCTGCTGATAACCCGGCGGGACCTGAACCAACAATGGCTATTTTTTTTCCAGTATCTTCTGGAATATCAGGATATTCAAGTGTTTTATATTTTCGTTCATAATCAGCTGCATACCTTTCTAAGTCACCTATACCAACAGGAAGGTTTCTTCGTCCAACTACACATACAGCCTGACATTGTTTATCTTGTGGACAAACACGTCCGCATGCAGCGGGTAGGAAATTTGTTTCTCTGATCTTTTTTGCCGCATCAGCTGGCTTACCTTGCTCGATCAATCGGATAAAAGCAGGAATGTCAATTCCAACGGGGCAGGCTTTAATACACTCCGGTTTACGGCACTGTAAGCAACGACTCGCTTCCATTACGGCTTGTTCGTGATTATAACCAATAGGAACCTCATCAAAACTACATACGCGTTCTTCTGCTTCCATTAGTATCATCTCCTGATGCGGGAGATTCATTCGCTCTTTATTAGTCAAGTTTAATGTTCTTTTCTCTCTCATAATATCCAGCTTATATTTCTAGTGCTTCAAATGCTCTTTTCTCTTCATTGACAAACATTTTTTGCCTTTTTACTAACTCTCCAAAATCAACTTTATGACCATTAAAATCAGGCCCGTCTATACAAGCGAATTTCACTTTTCCACCAATAGTAACTCTACATGCACCACACATTCCTGTTCCATCTACCATAATTGCATTGAGAGATACGTAAGTTTCTATTTTCTTTTCACGCGTCATATTACTCACTGCTTCCATCATTGGAACAGGGCCAATTGCGAGAACATGTTCAACAGTTTCTCTATTCATGATCTCTTCTAGAGCAGTCGTTACGAAACCGGTCATTCCCTCCGAACCATCATTTGTTGTTATAATAACTTCATCGCAGGCACTTTTTAATTCCTCTACCATTAGTAAAAGGTTTTTACTTCTGGCACCAATCACACCGATCACTCTGTTTCCAATAGCTTTTAACTCCCTGGCAGTGGGTATTATGGCACCAACACCATATCCACCTCCAATAACAACACAGGTTCCATTGTACTTTGTAACACGAGAACGTACACCAAGTGGACCCACCATATCAGCGAATTTATTACCGGGTTTCAGGTTATTTATTTCTGTGGAGGTTTTTCCAACAGAATTAATGATTATTTGAATGCTTCCCTTTTCGGCATCCCATCCACAAACCGAAAGCGGGATTCTTTCACTCTGAGTACTGTGCCTTACAATAATAAATTGTCCGGGCTTAATTTTTTTCGCAATAAATGGAGCTTCAACCTCATAATGAAAAGTATTATGACACAATTCATGTTTGTTTAAAATTAGAAACGACTGTTTGTATCTATCAGCAAGAGTTTTTTTTGGTGTGAATAATTGAATGTAATGTTCAATTTCATGACGAACAATAAATTCTCGATCCCAATTATGTTCTCCATCCTTACCTAGCATCGCCGTAAATGAAGAATGTACTTTCCCTTCTTGGTCACGAGTCAAAATTGCCTTTTTATGCATTTTGCCCAATGTTTTCACAGCGTTTTGCCTTACCAAGGGTTTTCTATCTCCCAATAGGGAAAAAACAGCATTGAACATCGATTTTCTAACTTTATCATCTAGTTTATCCATGGATATATTTAATGATAAAACACCTATGGTTGACAAGGCCATTGCTTTTACATGTGGGCTGTTAGATCGGGTTGAGGCAATAAGTTTAGGTGCTGCTTTTGAAACTTCAGGCACTGTAAATGATGCAAGGGCCTGTATAATGTTGATTATTGCAAAATCATCTCCGTCATGCTCCTCCCAAGCTGCTAAAATTGCTTCAATACCCTTGACCTCACTGAAAGAAATACATTTTCCTAAATATGCTGCTGATTCAGAGTCAGCATTAATTAATTCTTCTATTAAGAAGGGCAATACATCTATACCGAAGTTCCCAATTAGCTTCTCCGTTCTTATGATTAACCTTTCCAGATCATTAGTGTCCCCAAAGTCATGATGATAGAAAATAGCAGTTAAGGCTTCGGTAAGAAGTATTTTTTCTTCCTGGCTTAGATTTTCTAGTTTAATGATATTATCTAAGGCCTCACATACCAATTCAGTGGTGTCAAGATTTAGATTACTGATAATTGTATTAATGCGCTCTGTCATAGCTTGAACATTTTATGTAAAGAAGGGAAGTAATATACTTGAGTCATTAAGAAAATCACTTGAAGAAAATTGATAAATAAGATTTCTTAAACTCATGATTTCTAGCTTTTTCATCATGTAGAATTTCCAAATAATAATTGCTAAATACTATGATTTTCATCATGTTAAGTGAAGATTTGTGTTTATAGGCTGCTAGTGAATGATTTTATTGAGCACTTATTCCTTACTTTAATACTATAAAACAGTTATTTTTATACCAAAATAAACCCAGAAGAAATGATGAAAAAATATAGTGCAATAACATTTATGACAATGATGATTCTTTTGTTGGTTTCATCATGTTCTAGTTTGAAGGTTAATTCTGACTTTGACAAAACAGCTGATTTTAGTCAATATAAGACTTACTCCTTTTATGGATGGGCGGAAGAAAGCGATAAGATCCTTAATCAATTTGATAAAGATAGAATTGAGAAAGCTTTCGGATCAGAATTTACAAAAAGAGGACTTACTCACAGCGAATCTGACGGAGACTTAGTCGTGACCTTATATATTGTGACCGAACAAAAACAGCAAACTACTGCAACCACTACAGGTATGGGTGGTGGATATGGTGGATATTATGGCCACGGTCCGGGGTATGGATGGGGTGGAGGAATGTCTACAACATCATATAACACCTATGATTATACGGTTGGTACATTGGTAATTGATATTTATGACGTGAAAGAGAAGAAACTTGTTTTTGAATCTATTGGCTCTGATTCAATAAATGAAGACCCAAAAAAGAGAGAAAAAACTACACCTATAACTGTTTCAGCAATCATGAAACCATTTCCAATTGCTATAGTGAAAGAATAGTATTTTTATAAATGATCTAATTACAAAAGTCGTGGCAACACGGCTTTTCTTTTTATAGGGTAATCAGGAAAATGACTCTTATACCACTTATGATGAGCCATAGAGCGGGGCACGAGATTGGCAAATGTCCATATTGCAAAAGACAGGGAGGCAATATTCCATGTTAAAATAGCAAACCCGAACCATTCGATGATCTCGCCAAAATGATTGGGACAGGATACATACTTAAAAAGAAATCCGCGAGGAATTTTATATCCTTTTTCACCTGGTTTTCTTAAGGATAGCAATATAGCATCAGATCTGTCATTAATTATCATCCCTCCAATGAATAGAATAAGGCCAAGGATAAATGGTATACTGAATAACCAATTTAGCGAGTAATTATCATTAAAGTTTCCAATAAAATAACCGTTTAAAAAACCATTCATAAAATTGAAACATATAGCAAAAAGCATGATTACAAGCGGCATCTTCTTTTTTCTATCCTTTTGCCGGAAAGGGTAAATGAACGAACGATTGATATAATGAGCTGTCCAAAGTGCTGCAAATATCCATGTCACGATAGTTTTATCTGCATCTCCCGATAAATAGAAAAATAAAAAAGTGATCAAAGAAACACTTTCCATGATTACCCACCCAATAGTATTGTTTACCATTGGCCCCCAGTCACTTCGTGTATGCCTTCCAAAAGGAGCTACAACAAATTGCAATAGGATGAATGTAAATATGGCTAGGGTAGTCCATCCAAAAACGATGAATTCAAAATTTAAAAAATTCATATCAAAGAGTAAAATATTGTTTTAACCAACTAATGGTGTCATCTATACTTTCATTAAGTGGACGAGGGTTATAGGCTAATAAATTGCTGGCATGCTGATGTTCTACAAATCTGCTTCCTTTTTCAATGGCAGTTATAGATGCTGAAGTATACAGGGGAGGAGTATTTGCAATTTTAGCATAGGTAGCAATAAAAGGAACCCCAATTCTAGCTAAGAAAATCGGAAGAGCATAACCCATATACTTTTTGTTTCTCCTTAAACATGTTTGTTCAGCAATGTACTTTATACTGGCCCAATGACCGGATAAAATAAATTTTTCATTTTGGATGTTTTTCTGAATGATCGTTAATACGGCGTCACTTATATCTCTTACATCAACCCAATCAAAGCCTCCTTCAACAATTAAGGGGAGTTTGCGATTATAAATATCGACAAACATTTTACCACTATAAGATGGGCGATAATCTAAGGGCCCAATAACAGCAGTAGGATTAAGAATGCAAACGTCAATCCCCCTCTCTCTGGCTTTCAGCATCAATTGTTCTCCTTGAGATTTACTAAAATCATATGCCGAATCTTCTGAATTTACGTAGGCTGTATTTTCATTTATTGGAAAACTCGAACCTGTAGAATGGTGGGCATGTATCGAGCTAAAGTGGATTATTTTTTTGACTCCATTTCTCAAGCATGCATTGATAACATTATTGACGCCCTCAATATTAGTATTGTAAATTACATCTTTATCGTAAGGGTAAATAGAAACCTTTCCTGCTATATGAATAAACAGATCAACATCTTTACTTAAAAGATCAAGAGACTCCAGGTCATTAAGATCACCATGGATGGTTTCAATTTTATCATCGATCTTGATTTCAGTTTTACTTTTTCTTGCAAGCGCTTTAATAGCAAACCCATTTTGAAGAAGGGTAGAAGCAACATTGTTTCCAATATGACCGGTGATACCACTTATAGCTATTCTCATAATCTATCTCACATAGATACATAAAAAAAGGATGACATTAATGCCATCCTTCTTATTAATTTGTGAGTATGATTATTTGAAATTAAATGTTAATCCTAAATTAAATACTTCTTTAAACTGTGTTCTTGGACCAAAAGATTCTATTTCACCCGCTTCATTTACTCTTTCAAATGTTATGTCCGAGTCGTAAATCAATGTTGTATTGATGCTAGCTGCTAACCATTCATTTATTTTCATAGTTAACAGTACTTCCCAGTTTACATCGATATTCTGAGGATTTTCCAAGTAGTTGGAAAAAAGATCTAAAGTGGTATACAAAGTAATGTTTTTAAATACCTCTTTTTTAAATTCAGCTCTAACATAGGCCCCAAACTTAAACTTCATATTTTTACCTGGCGTAATAACATTTCCTGAAGTATCCAATATGGCAGCATCCACACCGTAATCACCATTATCTGCTAAATCCTGATCGCTAACAAAGATCATTTTAGCATTTGCAGGAGCGATATTAACCGAGATATACTCATTCGGCCTCCAGTCAACACCGATACCAAGATTTAAATAACCAGGCGACATAAAGTTTGATACTTTTATCGAATCTCCTGCATCAGCATAACCCGCAGTATATTGTGTCTTAAAATTCATAATTGAACTCAAATACCATTTCGAATTTTTAAAAGCCTGATAGCCATACTTCGAATTAATCTCTAATCGATCATCCGTTTTACTAAAAGCATCATCTTGCCTGATCGAACCATAGGTTGTTAGCAAAGTGGATTCCCATAGGTTTTTATTCTTTTTTAGAATTGCATTTCCTCCAAAGATCAAATTTCCTGCTAAGGAGTTTTTTCCTCCTGCTGCCCAGTTTGAGAAACTGGATTGTGCAACATTTAGACTGATGATACCATTAACAGTCCAACCTTGAGTGGAGTCAACTTCACTTTCTTGTGAAAATAGGGTAGAAGCAACAAGCATTACTACTCCTAGTAATAGAATTTTTTTCATGCGTAAATATATTTGCTTAGTTGATTATTTATTATGAACGTGCACATCCATTTGTGGGAACGGAATATTAATTCCCTTCGCATTAAATTGATTATATACGTTTTTATTCATATCGAAGAAAACACCCCAATAATCATCTGGTTTTACCCATGCACGTGTTGCAAGATTAACTGAGCTATCTCCTAATTCAGAAACGCCAACGAATACTTCAGGATCTTTAAGGATTCTACTGTCTGCATTCATTAGATCAATTAGTATCTTTTCAGCATCCTCAACACTATCACCATAGCCAATTCCAAAAGTCCAATCCACTCTTCGGGTATCCTGAGTAGAATAATTTACAAGAGAACCATTGGATAGTGGTCCATTTGGGATAATTATAGTCTTATTATCTACCGTAGTTAAAATGGTTATGAAAATTTGAATTTCTTTAACCACGCCTGTATAACCTTGTGCATCAATATAATCACCAACCTTAAATGGTCGGAATATCAAGATCATTGCTCCACCAGCAAAGTTTTGTAAGGTACCGGAAAGTGCCATACCAATTGCTAAACCTGCAGCACCCATTATCGCAATAAAAGAGGTCATTTCTATTCCTAGCATACTTAACACACTAATACCCAATAGTGCTTTAAATAACATAGATATAAGGGAAGTAAGAAAATGAGCAAGCGACTCATCAAAATGTTTAGAAGCAAACATTTTTTTAATACCCTTCATTACCATTTTTATGATCCATAAACCGATCATCAGCGTGGCAAGAGCGTATACTAGCTTCATTCCATAATTCATGATCATCTCTTGGATCATGGGAAGGTTTTCATTAATAATTTCCATTTGTTAGTTGTTTAATTGTTAGTTAATTAATTTTTTGGTTAGCAAAAGTAAAATTTATTGCATCAAATAAGCCTCTATCACTTAATTTTAATTCAGGTATAACTAATAGGGCGCAAAATGAAAGCATCATAAAAGGGTCGTAAAGATTAGAGCCAAGTTTTTGGCTTTTATCAAAAAGATCTTGATAGTGTATTGCTAACTCTTCTCCACTTAAGTCACTCATCAATCCTGCAACAGGAAGCGTTATACAATCTTCCATTTCTTTGTCGACCAAAGATATTCCCCCTTTGTTTTCGATAACTAAATTTATAGCCCTTAACAAGTCCTTATCATTCGTTCCAACGGCAATAATGTTATGACTATCATGTGCAACAGATGAGGCGATGGCCCCTTTCTTTAATCCATATCCTTTTGTAAAAGCAATAGCAGGCTTGCTTTGGTCATATCTACTGGCAACTACCATTTTTAAGATATCATCTTCGATAATAGGATTGATGTATCCTTCATTATCACTTTCTATATGATGGATATGCTCATGGGTCAATAATTGACCATCAACAACTTCAATTACTCGGTAATCACCACTTTCACCTTTCATTTTAATATCATGACTACTTATTTCAGTTCTCGAAAAATTATTAGGAGTAGAAAAATCTTGTCTTTTTATACTGGTTTCTCCTTCAGAATAAACAAGTGTTCCATCGATATAAGTTTCTTTGACGTCGAAATTTTCTAAATCACTTACAACAATAAAATCGGCAGGGTCACCTACTTCAAGTAAACCTACATTGAGTTTATAGTGCTTAATAGGATTTAAAATAGCTGCATTAAGCACGTCAAAAATACCCATCCCTTTTTCTATGGCTCTTTTGGCCAAGAGATTAATATGGCCATGAATAAGATCATGTGGGTGTTTGTCGTCGGAGCAAAACATAATAGACTCAGGGTATAAGCTAAGCAGGTCAATTAAAGCATCAAAATTCTTTGCTGCACTTCCTTCACGAATCAAAACCTTCATTCCGAGTTCGATCTTCTCTTTTCCTTCTTCATAACTAACGCATTCATGATCTGTAGTTATTCCTTTATCTATATAGTTTTTTGCATCGTCGCCTCTAAGTCCCGGTGCATGACCATCGATAACCTTATTCAGTTTTTTGGCAATATTCAGTTTTTCAATTACTTCAGGATCATTATTCAAAACACCTGGAAAGTTCATCATTTCAGCAAGATATACGATTTCTTCTTTCTCCATTAGTAATTGTATTGCCGATGGACCGAGCTTAGCACCGGCTGTTTCAAATTCTGTTGCAGGCACACAGGAAGGAGCACCAAAATAAAATTTGAAGGGAACCTTTTTTGCATTATCGAGCATAAATTCAACCCCATCAATACCTAAAACATTTGCGATTTCATGAGGATCGGAAACGGTAGATACAGTACCATGTTTCACAGCCATTCGTGCAAATTCTGAAGGGACGAGCATACTGCTTTCAATATGAATATGAGAATCTACAAAGCCTGGTAGTATAAAATGATTGGGAACTGAAGAGTCTGGAATGATCGACTTTATTTTTCCATTTTCAACTTCTATTCGCGCTTGAATTATTTTTTTTTCTTTTAAAAGAACAACATTTCCTCCCACTGAATATGATAAATTATTCATATATTATATATGGATTATTTGATTTTTAAGATGAGAACAAAACCTATTTGGAAAACTCCCGTAAAAACTTTTATGCAAGTTACTAAACCATATAGAATTTTTGCGATAATAGGCTTACTGATTTTAGGTGCATTATTGATGTACATTAATACGGATAAGATTATCAAACTTGGCCCTGTACATGTTGAGGCTATTGAGTTTGCTGATGTGATCTCTATCAACGACAGCCTGGTTCCGCCTATTGTATATAAAAGCATTCCTGATTTGAAGAAGCTAACAATTCCTCAAAGGAAAAAAGCTTTTATAGATATTGTTTTACCATCTATTCTATTGGTTCAAGAAAGAATAGATACTGATAGAAAACGGATTGATGAGATACTATTAATGGATGAAATAAATCCACATGATACATCTTTTATTGCCGCAATGAAAAAGACCTATAAAAATAGTAAGCTGGAGGAACTTCCCGGTCATATGGTAACGCCTCCTGTATGTATTATTTTAGGACAAGCTGCACTTGAATCAGGGTGGGGTACATCTAGGTTCTTCCTGGAAGGGAATAATATATTTGGAATGTGGTCTTATTCAACGAGTCATGATCGTCTAGCTGCTGGTGAGAAACGTGGTGAGCGTCAGATCTATGTTCGAAAATTTCCAGATATTTATACATCTGTATTGAATTACTATCAGACCCTTGGTCGTTTGCGAGCCTATGCTAATTTTAGAAAGGCTATGGAAACAGAGAGTGATCCGATAATATTGGTTGGATATTTAAATAAATATTCTGAAAGAGGAGCAGCCTATACAAACACCGTTGCCACCTTGATTCGTCAGAATGACATGGAGAAATACGATAGTTATCGTTTGCTTCC
>JAUVAY010000085.1 GCA_030591505.1 Flavobacteriales bacterium
CCCGCTAATTCAACTTTCCTTGATTCTTGTTCCTGGTCTTTATAATCAAAAATACCTAGTGTTACGGCAGTTCTGATCTCCGAATAAATATGATTATCAATATCATGCATTTTCAGTTTGATCTGCTCCAAAGAATTATCTAACTGATTACTTACGTATGACTGCACATTAACCGATGGGTATTTCTTGTAGTATAAATGAGCTTTGTTATTTTCAATGATGTATTCATTTACGATCAGCATCAAATTGTACGGACTTTCACCAAAGGCAGAATCACTCATAAATTCATTGGTGTAAAAGAATTTTACCTGATCCGAATTCTTAAACGTTTTGGTTACCAATTTTGCCTGATCTACCACCACAACATTCTGTATGGAACTATCGCTCATTCCTAAGTAGATAGCAAGAGAAAGGAAACCTGCGATGAGGATAGGACCTAACAAAGTCATGATTAAAAATGACTTCTTTTTTACACGGGTTAGGTATTCCCTTTTTATAATGAGTAAAATCTTCTTCATTTCTCTTTGGATATTAGTTCAGTTTTTTCACTCTTTTGCTCAACAACAGAAATGAAGATCTCATTCATACTTGGAATAATTTCTTTGACTTCGTGTACTTCTAAATGATTAAGTGCGATTTTTAGCAAGTCATTTAAATTTTTATTGTTTAGTAATTTAATATTTGCTCGAATAAGGTCATTTGTTTTGTGCGTTTCAACAAGTTCGAAGTCTGTCCATAGTTCATTTGTAAAACCAATAAGATTACCTCTAAATGTCAGCTCAAATTCATTGGGTTTAAATCGATCTTTCAACTTAGAAACCTCTCCTTCAAGCATTATTTTAGCATTATCAATAAGAACAATGTCATCACAGATCTCTTCGACAGAATTCATGTTGTGGGTAGATAGTATGACCGTGCTTCCTTTATCCCTTAATTCAAGGATTTCCTTTTTTATCAAATTTGTATTGATAGGATCAAAACCTGAAAATGGCTCGTCCAATATGAGAAGTTCAGGTTCATGTAGCACAGTGGTAATGAATTGGACCTTTTGTGCCATTCCTTTTGACAACTCCTCTACCTTTTTATCCCACCAACCGGAAAGTTCAAATTTATCAAACCAGTATTTTAATCTTTTAATAGCTTCTGCTCTGCTTAGCCCTTTTAATTGAGCAAGGTAAATTGCTTGTTCACCCACTTTCATTTTTTTATAAAGGCCTCTTTCTTCAGGTAGATAGCCAATTTTTTCAATATGATCTATATTCAGTTTTTCACCATCAATTAAAATGCTTCCTTCATCTGCAATTGTAATTTGATTAATAATTCGAATCAAACTTGTTTTACCTGCTCCGTTAGGGCCTAATAGACCAAAGATACGCTGGGAATTAACATCGAAACTCACATTATTGAGGGCAACATGGTTTCGGTAGTATTTGGAAATAGAATCTATAGTAAGTTTACTCATCGATCAGTTTTGTGACTACAAATATATTTTTCTGTTTAGTATAACGAAAAGATTAAAATATATTTATGATAAATGGGAAATAAGAACAATTAAAGACATAAAACGAAGGATGAATAAGTAAAATTATAACCTTCTTGTAAAGAATCAATTGATAAATTCATTTTGAGAAAGTTTTGAATTTTTATTTTTGCAAAAAATAGTTGACTTGGCTAAAAATAAACTGGCACATTTTGCTGAATTAAAAGTGTTTAAACATGTGTTTGAACCATCGATTAATATTGCTAAAGAAGGTTCAAGCCCACTACAGGGTTCATGGCATTCCTTTTTTGGAAATAAAAACCCTATCACATTGGAATTAGGTTGTGGTAAAGGGGAGTATACTGTTGGAATGGGGCAGATGTATTCGAATCGAAACTTTATTGGAGTGGATATTAAGGGAGCACGAATATGGCGCGGTGCTAAAACTGTAGAGGAAGAGGGGATCAACAATGCTGCTTTTCTTCGGACACGCATCGAGTTTATTTCATCCTTTTTTGGAAATGATGAAGTAGATGAGTTGTGGTTAACCTTTTCAGATCCACAATTAAAAGATAAAAGAGAGAAACATCGCTTAAGTCACCCTCGATTTCTTGACATTTATAGAAATTTTGTTCGCCCAGGTGGATGGATCCACATGAAAACCGACAGTAGGTTCTTAGCTGATTATACACTTGAAGTACTTGAAGAAGAGGGGATAGTTGCTGATCTTATCACCCACGACCTTTATGGGGAAGATTGGGATAAATTAAGTGATGATGATAAAAAACACATGGGACTAAAGACTTTTTACGAGCAAAAGTTTTTAGATATAGGAGTGCATATTAATTATATTCGTTTTCAACTTTATGAGTCCAAGCAATAAGATATCAGAAAAGAATAAAGATTTTTTTGATCAAGTCTATCAGGTTGTTCGTTTGATTCCTGAAGGAAAGGTAAGTTCATATGGTGCAATTGCTCGCTATCTTGGAAGTGCCAGAGGAGCAAGAATGGTTGGTTGGGCAATGAATGCTTGTATGAATAGAAGCGATGTTCCAGCACACAGAGTGGTTAATAGATTAGGGATCTTAAGCGGAAAAATGCACTTCATTACTCCTGAGACGATGGAAGAGAGATTAAAAACGGAAGGGATTATTGTTGAAAATGATAAGATCCAGTCCTTTGATGAGGTTTATTGGGATCCCGCAATAGAATTAGAATTGTAAATTATTCAATTCATCCATTCTCACATTCACCAATGTGACAATCATCATATTTATAATCATTCTAAATTACGTATTTTTGGACTTCAAAACGAAAATAGAATGAGTGTTAGTAAGGAAGAAGTTTTAAGCGCATTAGGTAACGTAATAGAACCGGATCTAAAAAAGGATGTTGTAAGCTTAGGTTTGGTAAAGGATCTAACTATTGAAGGAAATAAAATAAAGTTTACACTTGAGTTAAGTAGTCCGGTGATGCATAGCAAAAAGCGAATGGAAGAGACCGTTGCTTTTCAGTTTAAGCGGATGTTTGGAGATGATTTTGAGATGGAGATAAACTTTAAAGGGATTGAAAAGAAAGGAGATCCTACGTTGAGAAAAATATTACCAGGTGTTAAGAACATCATTGCCGTAGCTTCAGGAAAAGGTGGGGTAGGAAAATCTACTGTAACGGCAAATTTGGCTGTTGGATTGGCGAAGAAAGGATATAAAGTTGGTTTGATCGATGCGGATGTATATGGACCTTCGATGCCAACAATGTTCGATTTGAATCAGACAAAGCCTTTTGCAGTAACAAAAAATGGTAAGGATTATATTGATCCTGTTGAATCTTATGGAGTGAAAGTGCTTTCTATAGGTTTCTTTGTCCAAAATGATGAAGCGGTGATATGGAGAGGCTCAATGGCGACAAAAGCGATCAATCAATTGCTTACAGATGCTTGGTGGGGTGACCTTGATTATATGTTGATCGATCTTCCTCCTGGAACTGGTGATATTCACTTAACATTTGTTCAGACAATTCCTATAACAGGAGCTGTGATCGTTAGTACACCTCAAGAAGTTGCTTTAGCTGATGCACGAAAAGGAGTAAATATGTTTAAGCAGGATAATATTAATGTTCCTGTATTAGGTATCGTTGAGAATATGGCTTACTTCACTCCGGATGAGCTTCCAGATAATAAATACTATATCTTTGGGAAAGATGGTGCGAAAATGTTAGCGGAAGATCTTAACGTGAATTTACTTGCTCAGATTCCACTTATACAAAGTATCAGAGAATCTGGAGATGCAGGAAGACCTGCTATTCTTCAGGAGGATACGATTTCTGCAAAAGCATTTGAAGAGATGGTAACCAATGTAGAATCTGAAGTGAATAAAAGAAATGTACTTTTACCACCAACCGAAATTGTAAGAATTACAACCTATTAATATGACTATTGAGGAACGAGTAATACAAGCATTAGAAAAGATCAGACCATATCTTAAAGAAGATGGAGGAGATATTTCATTGGTTGAAGTTGCAGTTCCTGTAGTAAAGGTTAAACTTCATGGCGCATGTGAAACATGCAATATGAGCTATATGACGATGAAAGCAGGGGTAGAAGAAGTGATCAAAAGAGAAATTCCGGAGATCAATTCTGTTGAAACGGTTTCTTAACGTAAGCCTCTTATTATTTTACAAGTTTTACGACTAAAACATCTTGCTTCGAAGTGATTATTCGGAGAAAGTACATTCCCTTGTTAATATCTGCGACATTTAATTGTGTGTGATTACCGGTCCAGTTTTTTAATAACTGTCCTTTAATATTATACAATTCAATGGCATCAATGTCTATGCTTTTATCGTTTGCAATCGTTATTTTATCATTGAAAGGATTAGGGTAAATACCTAAGTCATTTAAGGCTATTTCATCATTTACACTATTTACCAATTCTTCATATTCGCAATTGATTTCTTCATCACAAAGTAAAGAGGCAAAGAAGTTTCTAGACTTCACATAGGTAGTGTCATAATAAGGCCCTAAGTCAGATTCAGGGACATGTCCTTGTCCTTCCCAAGTAGTAAAACAATTAGGAACACCCACATTATTGAGTTGTTGGTGAACAGATGAGCTGCCATGAACCATAGCTATATCGATCACCATTGCACCCAAAGAAAAACTCAACATTTCGCTACCATAAGGAACAACGTCATCATCGGTTCCATGTGTACTCATCATGGGTTCGTCACCCGGCTTTATCCATGAAGTATCACCTATTGCTCCTGCTAAATTCAACCCTCCGATAAATTCAGTATCATATCCTGCATTACCACTATTACCATCTATTCCTCCATCTACACCTAATATTGCATCATCTAAAATAGGCCATTCAGACTCTTCATCAAGATAGGCTTGATGAAGTACTATAAATCCTCCAGCCGAGAAACCGGCAAGTAATATTTTATCTGCATCGATATTATATTGATTATTACCTTCTGCCACATCTTTTTTAAACCAGCGAATAGCAGCTTTCATGTCATGTACACCTCTAATAATAGCTGCAAGAGCATCAAGAGAATCTGGCAAATTCAATATGAGGTTAGTAGTGAGGCCAAGTCGATAATTGATCGAAGCAGTGACGTAACCCATTTTTGCAAAATCACTTCCTATAAGAACCATTCCAGTATCAGCTTTATCACCAACAACAAAAGAGCCTCCATGCGCAAAAATGATCAATGCACGTTGTGATTCAGTATCACCTACGGGTTCATAGACGTCCATTAGTAGGTCTTCTTCAATATTATAGATATTGGTGTTAGAACCATATAATATATCACTGCTTACAGAATATTCACTAAAAATTTCTGTTTTATATCGATCTCCTTCACATTGACTATATGCATCGTTAAATAGAAATAGAAGAACAAGTAAGTAGAAGTATTTCATGTTGTTTGTATCTGAGGTCAAGGTAATAAAAATGTATTGGGGTTCAAAAGTGTAGAAAAAAGAAAAAAAACCGCCCGGTATCACACAGCCAGGCGGTTTTAGGGTAGTAAACCGAAAGCTATAAATTGCTTGGTTTATTCACTTTTAATTCTATTCTACGATTCATTGCATGTTCCTCTTTCGAGCACTCAACTCCGTCATCACATTGATTTACTAATTGTACTTCTCCATGATTTACCGTAGTAATTCTATTTGCATCAATTCCTTGTGATATTAAATAATTCAATGCTGACATCGATCTTCTTTCTGATAATCTAAGATTATATGTTTTGGATCCTCTGGAGTCAGTGTGACCTGTAATCTCCACATTAGCATCAGGATCTGATTGCATCAAACTAACAAGTTCATCCAATTGAGATCTTGCTTGATCCGAAAGATTTGACTTGTCAAATCCGAAATAAACAGGATCAAATTGCATATCAATTCCTTGTTCAATATTTGGCATATCAATGTATTCAACCTCTCCGGAATCGGTGTCTTTGGTCGGATCTTGTCCATCATCTGCCATTACAAGTGCGCCTTCTACATCAGGTTCTTCATCTGGCAGGTCTTCTCCTAATACGATTTCTCCGACATTAAGCACACCGTTCGAAGCATTAGCAGGATCTATTCCTTGCTTGCTTTTTAATGCGTTCATTTCGAAAAGTGGATAGAAGACCATATTCCACGGTTTCTCTTTTTCAAATATTGGCAGCTCAAATGGGCTACTTTCGGTAAGTGTATCAGAAGCTAATAAGTTCCCATCTTCATCTGTGATCAACATTTTAATAGGGATATCCTTTAAACTTTCCTTGATAACGACTGTTCCTGCAAGTAAAATAGGTTCTTCAGGTTTTATCTCTATCCTATAAAGATCATCGTCACCTAGCCCTCCAATACGATTTGATGAAATATAAAAAGCTGTTTTTGTATCATCCGTGAATGTAAAACTGAAATCATCAAATTGGGTATTAACCGGATAGCCCATGTTAACGGGTGCTTCAAAACCTTTGTCATTAGGTTCCGCGTAATAGATATCCAATCCTCCCAGTCCAACATGACCTTTTGAAGCAAAATATAAAACGCCATCTTTATCTATATAAGGGTTTTTTTCATGCCCTTCTGTATTTATTGGGCTTCCTACATTTTTTGGTTCCGTCCATGTAGATCCATTCCAGAAACATGCGTAAATATCTGTTCCGCCTAGTCCACCAGGCATATCAGATACAAAATAAAGTGTTTTACCATCCGCACTTATACTTGGTTGTGCAATAGAATACTGATTATTATTAAAGGGGAAAGGAACAATATCTTCCCATTTATCGTTATCATAATCATAGCGTGATGAAAAGATCTCGATATTAGTGATCCCTTGATCATCAGTTGATAATTCATTGTCATAAAACCCCGTTCTTGTAAAGAACAATTGGTCTGTCATTGCATCGTAAGTGGCCGAACCTTCATGGAATTTTGTAGTGATCGGATCACCTATGATTTCTGCATCACCTATAGTACCATCACTAAAGATCTCTGCTTTGTAAATATCCTGGAAAGGGTCATTAGACCATGTGTTTTTACGTTTTATTGCAACTTCTCTGTCTCTAGAGGATGTAAATAATAAATAGTTTTTAAATACTGCAGGTCCGTATTCAGATTTTTCTGAATTTATACTCATTGTATTGAGTATGTAATTTGAAGAATCCTTAATTAATTGACTTTCAAAATCAGGCATCGCCATGTATTCATTTACTCTTCTGTTTGTAGTATCCAGACTATAATAAATGGTGAACTGATCCATCGCGGCTGCATACTCTCCTTTAGATAATTTTGAGTAAGCATAATAAAACCTACTTTCTAAATTAGTGGGTTCTTTTTCCAAAACTAATTCGAGCCATTCACTTGATTTTTGATCCTTTCCAATCATGCGATAAGCACTCGCAATTTGGTTCATTGCATAGGTGTTTGTACTGTCCCTCTTTACAACTCTTTCATATTTTGAAATAGCTTTTAAAAAATCAAAATTGTTGAAAAAATCATCAGCACGTTTTATTTTATTTTGGCCAATTTGACCAAATAGAAATATGGACAACAGGATAAAGGAGTTTATAAGTGCAAACTTTTTAATCATTGCAGTTTCGTTAGTTGTTAAAAATATCGCGGCGAGCGAATTTTAGTTCTGTTATATCCAAAGTCGTAGCTAAACATGAACTCATGCGTTCCGTTGTTATAGCTTTGTAGTTCGTAGGTTGAAAAGTCAAGAGAGTAACCAAACCGTATTTGGTCATTAATGTTATATTGTAATAGTATACCCCAAGCGGCATTATGTCGGTACATTACTCCAGCCCAAACTTTTTCAATAAATAAGAAATTTAGATTAACATCTAATTGGGCGGGCGCATTTTTTGTGAATTTAAATAGAAGTGCTGGTTTGAATTTAATATCACGATTAATAGGGAATACATACCCTGCTGTAAAATAGTAGGAAATAAGTTGTTTTCCATTTGTTGGTGTTCCATCAACCGCCTCATAAATTGAGTTTTGTACTAGTTTTGGAGATGACAATCCAACATAAAATTTTTCAGAATAATAGTAGATCCCAAAGCCGGCATTAGGCATGAACTTCCCTTTTACATCATTAATAAACGCTTCGTCATTATTTTCGATCAAGTCTAAAGATGTAAAAGTTGCCTGAAAAATATCAAAACCTGCAGATGCGCCAAAAGAGAGTTTACTTTTTGGAAAAATTATTCTGTATGCAAAGGTTCCATAAAAACCAAATCGTTGTTCAGGTCCGATGACATCATTATATAAATTACCACCCACTGCTAAGGATCTGTTTTTTAATGCTGTGTTCGCGGTCAGGGTTTGTGTTTGAGGAGCACCTTCAAAACCAACCCATTGTGCCCGATACAAAATAGAAGCATTCATATAACCGGCTCGCCCAGCATAAGCTGGGTTGAATGCCATTGTATTAAACATATATTGCGAAAACTGAGCATCTTGTTGAGCATTTGATGAAGGAGATACTCCTATACTCAGTATGAATCCGAGTAAGTAAAGTATATGTTTATTTTTCTTGCTCATCACTGTTTAATTATGGTTTAATGTAAACATAACCTGTGAATGGTCCGTTTCCGTCCTTAAGATCTACTATGTAGAAATAAGTACCTGCAGGTAATACATCACCACCAAATATTGTATTGGTAGCATGTCCATCCCAGTCATTTTGGTAGTGGTCGCTAGTAAATACTTCTGCTCCCCAACGGTTGTATACACGTAGTGAGGCATCTGGATATCTTTCTAAATCTAATAACACAAAATAGTCATTTACACCATCTCCATTTGGTGAGAACCCTTGTGGAGCGGAAAAGTCTCTAAGGTCATAAGCAACTGTATCAATAGACGACGGACAGGTTCCATTGATGATGGACCAAGTGTAGAGGTTCAGTCCTAATGCAAGTTCAGTTACTTCAGTAGTTGGAACATCTGGATTGAAAAATATACCTGAACCTAATACTACTTCCCATTCACCTTCACCAATTATTGGAAGGTTTCCATTAAGATTATGAGAAGTTAATCCTGTAATAACATCTTCTCCTGCATCGGCGACAGTTGGCATTTCACTAACAGTTATTTCAACACTTGATACAGATGTTTCACATACTCCATTTGAAATTGACCACTCAAGAATGTTAGATCCGAATTGAAGACTATCGACAATAGAACCAGGGTTAAATGGGTCTAGAACTACTCCCGGACCTTCAATTACAGTCCATTCACCAATTCCTATGTCTGGCATGTTGGCATTCAAGAATGTCATATCTCCTGGAGTTAAAGGATCTTCACAGAATTGATCGTCTTCTCCGGCATTTGATTCAGTAGGGAAATTCCAAACAATGATATCCATTGAGCATGATGCGCTATTGCCATGAATATCACTAACAGTCCAGACAACAACAGTAGTATCTACAGCTAAAGTAGATGCAATTGGGTATATACCTGATGCATCTGAAGTTCCATTGTAATCATTGATAAAGAAATCAACATTACAATTGTCTGCCACTACTGGCTGATCAACAGTAACATCTTCACTACAAATATCAATATTGGCAGGACAAATAATCGTTGGTAACTCAGAGTCAGTGATCGTAATTGTTTGCTGACAGGTCGAGATATTGCTATTTACATCTGTTACAGTCCATGTAATTATTGTAACACCAACTGGGTAAAAATCAGAAGCATCATCCGTTCCATTAAAGTCATTAACAACCGTTTCAACACCACAATAATCTGAAGTTACAGGAGGTAAGAAGCTTAATTGAGCACCACACTCATTTGTATCATTTACTTGGGTAATATCAGGAGAGCATTGTATATCAGGGAAGATATTATCCTCAACAGTTACAACTGCAATACATGAATCGATATTTCCGTTTACATCAATTGCGTATAATGTTACATTATTGTCTCCAACATGTTCACAACCAAACTCATATTGAGATAGATAGAGACTGTCAATACCACAAGCGTCATTTGACCCTATATCCAATGAATCTACTGTGATTATAACATTTCCATTAATGTATAATTCAACAGTTATACTTTGACATAATACCTCTGGTGCTATGCTATCGATCACATTTACAAGACCTACTTGATAACTAACATTTCCATTGACATCTGTAACAAACAAGGTGTCTGATACCGCACCAACATCACTACAATCAAATACATCTTGTGAAACAGCATATGTATCAATTGCGCAATTGTCAGTACTTCCATTATCAAGGTCTATACCTATAATGGCTGCATCACCTGCTAGATCGAGGTAAATATCAATAGTATCTGCCACTACAATTGGCGAAATAGTATCCAGAACTGTAATGGTTGAAGTACATGTACCAATGTTTCCGGAACTATCTGCTACAAATAATGTAACTGTATTTAACATACCGATCATTGAACAGTCAAAGTCATATTGATCAAGATAAGTTGTATCAATTCCACATGCATCAGAACTTCCGTTTTCTAGGTAACTAACATCAATGGTAAATAATCCATTTTGATCTACATAAATAGTTGTGTCTTGACACATAGCAATAGGTGCAATTGTATCAATTACTGTAACTGAAGCGAAACAGGAATCAATATTACCATTAACATCTACTCCATATAATGTCACTTGGTTAACACCTCGCATTGAGCAATCATAATTGTATTGTGATAAGAAAAGTGTATCTATCCCACAAGCATCATTACTTCCATTATTAATATCTGAAGTGTTTATACTTGCAAACCCACTTGCATCAAGGTAAAGGTCAATGTCCTGACAGATGATAATAGGATTGATTGTGTCAAGTACAATTACAGAGGTCAAGCAGGAATCAATATTTCCATTGACATCTATTGCTGTCAACCAAACATCAACACTTGGTATATCTGCACAGCTTATATCGTACTGACTGAGATATAAAGTATCTAATCCACAAGCATCACTAGTACCTCCATCAATGGTATCTGTAATGATCGAAATTTGACCAAAAGCATCTAAATAAACAGTAAGCGGACTGCAAACCATAGTCGGTCTGATCGTATCAATTACGGTTACTATTGCAGAACACGAATCAATATTTCCGTTATTGTCTGTTACAGTAAGTGTAATAGTATTTACTCCTACATATGAACAATCATAGTCATATTGAGAAACGACCATTGTATCAATTCCACAAGCATCGTTTGAACCATTATCAATAGTTGAAGCTACTATGCTTGCAATACCATTTATATCGAGATAGAGATCAATATCCTGACAAACTACTTGTGGATTGATGGTGTCGATCACAGTAACAATAGCTATACAATTTGCACTGTTGCCTGAGGCATCACTTATTGTAACAGTAACGTTGTTAGGCCCTACATTTGCACATGAGAAGTTATTTATATCTACTGTAAGAACTGGATTAGCACAATTATCATTAAATGCTGATACAACATCCAATGGAACAATGCTTGCATTTCCTAGTACATCAAGATAAAGGTCAATATCCTGACAAGTTACAGTAGGTGTTATAGTGTCTAGAACCGTTACATTACTTACACAACTATCTTCATTTCCTGATAAATCTCGTACGGTTAAAGTCACAGGCTGAGGTGCTGCAATCGCAGAACAATCGAAGTCAACTGGGCTCACCCACATTGTGTCAATTCCTGCATTATCAAATGAACCGTCATCAATAAATGTTGGATCTATTGCCACATTCCCTGTTGCATCAAGGTAAACTGTGGTATCCTGGCAAATTGCGGTTGGAGGGATCAAATCAGCTACAGTTACCACTGCAACACAAGTGCTACTATTTCCATAAATATCAGTAACAGTTAAGGTGACATTATTAAGTCCAAGATCAACAGCAGTAAAAGCATTTGGTAGAGCATCCAGTGTTGCGATGGTACAGTTGTCGGAACTTCCTCCATCAATATCAGCTCCAACAATCGATGCGTTTCCGGAAACATCTAGGCCAATCGTAATATCCATACATACTGCTATCGGATCTTCATCATCAGTTACGGTAATATCTTGCGTACATACGGCGGTATTTCCAGCAACATCTGTCACGGTCCATGTTACAGTTGTAGTTCCTACAAGATAGGTATCAGACGCATCTGCTGTTCCATTAAAGTCGTTTATTACACTTGCAATAGCACAGTTATCGGCAGTAGCTGGAGCAGTAACTGTGACTAATGCTTCACATACTCCTGCATCCGCTGTTTGCGTTTGATCAGCAGCACAAGTGATAGTTGGATCTTCATCATCCGTTACGATAATATCTTGTGTACAAGTAGCGCTGTTTCCACTTCCATCAGTAACAGTCCATGTAACAGTTGTAGTCCCGACTGGATAAGTATCTGAAGCATTGGCCGTTCCGTTAAAGTCATTCGTTACAGATGCCACAGAACAGTTATCAGCCGTAGCTGGAGCCAATACAATAGCAGCTGCTTGACATACGCCAACATCCGCTGTTTGTGTTTGATCCGCAGCACAAGTTATCGTTGGGTTTTCATCATCCGTTACTGTAATATCTTGAGAACAAGTAGCAGTGTTTCCACTTCCATCAGCAACTGTCCAAGTTACAGTTGTAGTTCCTACAGGGTAAGTATCCGAAGCGTTTGCTGTTCCATTAAAGTCATTTACTACTGAAGCTACACCACAGTTATCACCTGTTGCTGGAGCTGTTACTGTTACTGCAGCATTACAGACACCTGAATCTGCTGTTTGTGTTTGGTCAGCAGCACAAGTTATTGTTGGATTTTCATCATCAGTTACAGTAATATCTTGAGAACACGTTGTCGTGTTTCCAGAAGCGTCAGTTACTGTCCAAATTACAGTTGTAGTTCCTACAGGGTAAGTATCCGAAGCGTTTGCTGTTCCGTTAAAGTCGTTGGTTACTGAGGCTACACTACAGTTATCACCTGTTGCTGGAGCTGTTACTGTTACTGCAGCATTACAGACACCTGAATCTGCTGTTTGTGTTTGGTCAGCAGCAC
>JAUVAY010000131.1 GCA_030591505.1 Flavobacteriales bacterium
CTTTTCAAGATAACTTCTGATCCTGCAGTAGATGAAGTTCCTGTATCCTGCACTATCAGGGATATCGAATGTGACTATTCCTTCCACATTCCAGAATACATTTTTGACTATCTTCCTCTCTTCCATGTCATCTACAAAGAACCGGACCTTGCTAAAATCATGCACCGCCTGTCTCCAGTCCCCTGCTCTCATTTTAGACGGGTCTTTACTGCAAAGCACTTCAAATTGCTGCAATCCGAACGCATAGGTCTCAAACCATTGCCTGTCTTCCTTTGTCAGTGCAATGATGCCTTGCTTCGCATCATCTGTCATCTGTTTGACAAGTAGGTCTATATCCTTACTTGTAAACTCATTCTTGTCAAGTTTCTCAAAGAACACATGTAATTTTTCCACAATTTTTCCCCCTATATTCAATAATTATGATACTCATCAATAGATAAACGTTGCCTTTATTTTTTTACATAGTAATCGGCATCATATATTGTCAAGCTGGCGGTATTATCCAGGTAGATGACAAAACTGGAATGAGATGAATATGCATTATCTCTGGTTGTCTTATGTTGCCGCCTGGTTGGACGTACATCCACACAGGGGCGATTCTGATAGGTATGTGTGGATAAACTAAGGTAATAAAAAAATGGCAACACATGCAATATATGGGCTATCTTATGATCCTTAGAAGATTGGCTAAACGTGCAGGTATAAAATAAAAGAAAGGTATGTGAAATATATGCTTCAAAAATGATATGCCAATCTATACTCTGAATGAGTTTATTGATGAGTGTTTTACAATGAATATTCGAACTGAAAACTCTTTGTGTTGGTTACAATGTCCCTTTCGATATTGGCAGGATATCAAAAGTTAGCTTAGTGCAATCTTAACATGATAAGCAATATAAATTCCTAACATGATTACTGCTATAATTTTAAAAAACACTGTTATACTTTGAAGTTTCATTATGATCAAACCCTTTATTTTTACCTTTCTTTATGAAGGTCTCTTCTTCTTAATTAACTTTTATGGAGAAAGTATTCAAAGTAAATAGCTTATCACTTTTAGCGTTCAGTTTCATGTAATGTAGTGTCAAGGTGATGACAAGATTACAGTTCCATAGCTACCGCTCACCCAACAACTATTTTTTTAGGCATTCAAGAGCTATCGAATTAGTAAACCATTTAACACAAGCTCAAATGGAATCTCACTTAGGATGGATACACGGTTCGATGATGCCAGCGACCTATATCCATTTATCCGGGGTGCAGGTTGATGATGCCCTTTTAAAAATGCATGGATTGAAACAAGATGATCCAATTCCTATATTGTCTTATCAGGTATGTACAAGATGTAAACATAAGAATGGTTCAACTTCTGATTTCTGTGCTCAATGTGGTGCAGCTCTCCGGGTAGAAACTGCAATTTCTACGGATGAGAGGCGAGAGGAACTTATGCTTAAGTTGATGGGGCTTGTGGAGAATGATCCGAATATTGCTAGGATATTGAATGATATTGAATAATTTATCGGCTCTGTAGAAATCCTCAATATTCGGACACTTATTCAATTTAAAAAGATAATGGAATGTGTTACATGATGTTGGAATCTAAACCCAATTACAGTCTATAGATGTTGATTTGAATAGGTTTTCGACAGAGCCAATTTATCTATTAAATAAATCCTGATGTAATAATTAAAACTTGAATTTACTTAAAACAACTGCTTTTTATAATTTAATAATTGTGAAATACTGAACCGAATAATTAAAATATAAGTTCCGTTTTTAATAAAAAGTTTAATTTAAGTTTAATTTAAGTTTAATTTAAGTATTATGGATAACATTTATCTAAAAAAAAGTAATATTATTAACAGAGGTGAGGGTTTTGATAAAAATTTCAAAAACTGAAAAAGAAGCATTACTTAAATCATTGCATGAGTTAAATGTTTTAAAAGTAACTTCAGAAACTCTTGAATATGCTTATAACATAAGTAATGTAAGCAAGAGTTTATCTTCACGTGATTTAGAAACCGTTTTTAGGTAAAAATGTAAAAAATAATATTTTACGTTTGAGATATAATGCCTACCACTCCAAAAAAACCATTTTTCAAAGTAGCTACTTTTTCTGAATTTTATACTTATATTGGCAGGTCTATGCCTTCTTCTTATCTTTTTGCTTACTTAAGTCATGAAGATATTGAAGCCAAAACTCTGGTAATAGAGAATTATTACATTGATAAAGACTATCTTTTAGATTATTCCAACTATTATTCACGTTCTTTTAACGACATATCGAAATTTACTAAGAGAGTACACATATTTTCAGAAGAATTTGGTGAGGATGATTTTGAAAATTTATTATCGGGATTGTAGGATGTAGTTGATTATAATAAAATAATTAATAGTTATGTCGGTTTTATAGTTGTCAAACCCATTTCTAGAAACAATATTTTTGACTACACTGTTAAAGAAAAATTAATCGGTCGTACTTTGTTAAAGACATACAATACAGAGACTTTTCCTAATGGTGAAAAAAGACATTACATTACAATAAAGAACCGTGTTAATTTGTTCGGAATCAATTTAACTATAGATACCTTACCATTTCAGACACAGGACATTGCTGTTGGTGCTTGTGCAACTACTTCTTTATGGATTGTAAATAAAGCTCTGAAGGATGTTTTTGAAATTCCTTCAATGTCATTTTTTGAAATAACAAAAAAATCGAATGAATATACTGAGTTTTATCGAAACTTCCCATCAGGTGGTCTAACTCCTAAACAAGTACTGACATTTTTAAAAAGTATAGGGTTAGATTATGATATTTTATCCATACGGCGGATGTTGAAAAACCCATCAATCGACTGTGATTATCTGAAAAAGATTGTTCCTGATACAATAATAGCTTTTATGGAATCTGCAAATATTCCAATTATTGCGTTTATTGAAGATATTGGTTCTGAACACGACTTTGATCGTTCAAGAATAAAAAAGACTGATTGTGAAAAGAAAATTATGTATGAAGCAGTAATTAAAACAATCAGTGGAGCAATAATTGAAGCAGTAAGTGAAGCAGTAAGTGAAGCAGGAATTGAAGACGTAATTGAAGCAGTAATTGAAGTAGTAATTGAAGACGTAATTGAAGACGTAATTGAAGACGCAAGTGAAGATGCAAGTGAAGAAGTAATTTATCATACTGCTGTAATTACGGGCTATAGAAGCGACAATAATGGTAAAGTCATGGAGTTATATGTTCATGACGATGGTTTGGGTCCATATAGTCGCGTGGATTCTAAATTTGGAGACTCGTTTGTATATTGGAAAAGAGATTTTAAGAAAATGAAGTCAATTTACAAAATAATGTATCTTGTCATACCCACATATTCAAAAATGAGGTTAGGGTATGATGTTCTTTATCCAATTATTGAATGGGAAATAAAATCAAAATATCCATCTAATAAATTTAATGGCTTAGATTTAGATTTTAAGCTGTTTCTTACGACCGTACAAAAATATAAGATGGATTTATTCGAATGTGAATATAAACCATCAAATTTGATGGAAATATTAACCAAACCAATGCCACGATTTTTGTGGGTTCATCGTGTAAGCCACAAAAATTATGTTATTACTGACAGTCTTTATGATGGAACATCAGTAGAACCATCATTAGTTATGGAAATTAATTATGAAGTATTTGAGGAATCTAATAATTAAACAATAAAATTGATAATTCATAACTCTGATGGATCCTTAAGTTATTGTCTGGGCGCCGCTAAAACGATCTGCACCTTAAATCGCTTGCCTTTAGCTAAGCGCCCGGAACGACAAATTAAGTTAAAGAGTCAAGTTCTTCGGTGGTGTCATAGAAGTCCAGGATCTTTGAGCTTTTCAGAGATCGATACGGACATGCCGGGTAAGCGGATACGCTCACCCACCTGTCTAATGTTGTATTTATTGAAGTCGGACATTTTTTTAAACCTCAAATTCAGGGTTAATTTTGTAGCATTTAAACATATCAAATTATTAAAAAAAGTATGGAGGAAACTTCAACATAAAAGTATACTTTTTTGGGAGACGGTTAATTGACCGACTAAATTCCTGCGTTTCTCGTACCTGCGATACTCGGAAATTAGTCTATATTCTACGGTTGGGGCATAATTACGTGCTCACTGATCACGCAATAATGCCTGTTAGAGATCCTTTGCATTAGTGCAACGTGGATGCGGATGCACACGGATAGCACGCAGGTTGCTTCGCTATTGTCCTCTGGGCAAAACCTGCATGCGACCTAATCAAGCCTACTGGATTATAGGGATGGGTGTATGTGGATCTAGATTTGAAAAGGTTTTATCTATAGTAGAAAAAGAAAAAAAGAAGTGAATTTATTTATAATTAGTTTTTTTACATTTTGGACATGGGGGTAGCGTATCAGTTGCATCATCTAATGTTACTTTTTGGCCACAACTTTTGCAAATATACGAACCTTTTCCTGGTTTTTCTCCTGTATTGTATGACATTTTTTTACTCCTAAAGAAACTGAATCAAAGATAGGGTACCTTTCACCAGTCACTTCAACAATTATTAACGATGCTTAACTATATAAAATTTCTTTTTTTTATTTATGGTGTGAACATTGTAAATATGGGTGAGGTTTTAAAATAACCTTTATTTCACTTGGAGTTTTTGAGGAATAAATTTGAGTGATTTCAAGCAGAATGTCTCAATAGTGAGACATAGTCCTTAAGAGTGTACCTAAGGGAACGGGGTAAAAAAGCCAGAGGCGGCACTTTGTGCCGCAAAAGTTGCCGAAGGCAAGCGCCGAAAAATTTTAGGTTATTTTGTTAATCGATAGCTAAAGCTATAATAGTTATTTTGGTGATTAGTACCATTGGTATGTATATTTTTTGTAACTCCACATGAAATAATAAGGTTTATGCAAACAAATAAAAGAGTGACATATTTTAACTCAAATAATTGAACACTACTCTTTAATTTTATAATAACATCCAAAAATTAATAACTGATGAGAGATTGAAATATGGGTATATATTTATCATTGGCATATTTTTTTATTCTATATCAAAGGAGAAATCACAATGACAGCACCTAAACTTTTTATATCTTATAGTTGGTCAGATCCAGTTCATGAACAATAGGTTTTGGCTCTTGCAACAGAGCTGCGTGAATCTTATGTTGATGTCATTTTAGATAAATGGGATCTCAAGGAAGGACACGATACTGTTGCTTTCATGGAGAAAATGGTTACTGATCTGGAAATCAAAAAGGTCGCAATAGTCTGTGATGAAAAATATGCTACCAAAGCAGATGGAAGAGAAGGAGGTGTAGGAACAGAAACACAATTGATCTCGAAAGAAGTTTATGAAAAGCAAGATCAGGAGAAGTTTGTTGCGATTGTCTGTAAAAAGGACAACGATGGTACACCATTTCTTCCCACATTCTATACATCTCGAATGTTTATTGATCTCAGCGAAGATGATAGCTACTCAGATAATTTTGAGCAATTATTACGATGGATATTTGACAAGCCTCTTTATGTCAAACCTGAACTGGGGGAAAAACCATCCTTCTTATCTGAGGGGGAGCATGTATCTTTGGGAACGACAACAATCTTTAAGAGGTGTATTGACGCTCTAAAAAACCATAAGGCATATGCGGCTGGATCTCTCGACGAATACTGCACTACTTTTGCCACAAATCTAGAGCGGTTTCGTATAACAAACCCAGATGGGGAGTTTGATGATGTCCTAATAAAGAGCATCGAAGATTTCTTGCCTTTTAGAAATGAAGCAATTCAACTCTTTACTGTAATTGCACAGTACTCGCCAAGTGAAGAAGTTGTACAGCGGCTTCATCGCTTTTTCGAAAGCCTGATTCCTTACATGAATAGACCGCCAAACGTTTCCCAATGGAAAGAGCAGGATTTCGATAATTATAAATTTGTAGTACATGAGCTATTTTTATACGCATTGGCTGTTTTGTTGAAGCATAATCGACTAGATCAAGCGAATTATCTTCTTCAGAAACACTATTATGTGCCAGAAAATTCAGATTATGGCAGAGATGCTATGGTAAGTTTCACTGTTTTTAGAGAACACATGAAGTCTTTAGATGTTAGAAACGATCGTTTGAATCTTGGTCGGCTTTCCATTAGATCTGATCTATTAAAGGATAGATGTGTTGGAACGGGAATTGAGTTCCACTATTTGCAACAAGCTGACTTCGTAGCGTTCATGCGAGCAGAAGTCGAGGCCAAGAAAACATTCGATAATTGGTGGCCTGAAACTCTGCTTTTATTAGGACGTTTCAACAGACCATTTGAAATTTTTGCTAGATCCATTTCAAAAAGCTACTTTGAACAATCCAAGGTTTTGCTGGCTATTGAAACACCGACAGATCTTGAGTCACTATTCGAGAGCTATGATGATGGATCAAGAAAAATACCGAAATGGCAGTTTGAAAGCTTCTCTCCCGTGTTACTACTTGGATATGAACATTTGGCAACTCAGCCTTAATCCCAAATAATGGGTGCTAAAAAATCTACAAGTAGATATTATTAATTCTTAATGTGGTATTGTATATGAAAATTGGAAGAAATGATTCATGCCCATGTGGGAGCGGTAAAAAGTACAAAAAATGTTGTATTAACAAAAACATCGTTCCCTCTAAACAGGTTAATATTCCTGGATTGTGGGTTGATGAGATGTACCCCAAAGAACGATATTACAGTTCAATGGATGAATATTATGATGAAGTGAGGACAACAGGAAGAGTTCCGCATGTCATTTGTGAAAATATTGATGACGATGAAGAAATAGGTCATATGCATTCAATAGAAGTAGTGGAATTGTGTAGACATGGTTTACCTAGCAGTGAGTCTGTAACGTTCGATAAAATTGATGATGATCAATGGGAACATGTATGTAGCAGTTCTGGGATGATCTCTGCATGTCCTTTATGCCTGATGTTGAAAGAAGGAAATGAAGCAGTATGCCCAATATGTGGAGATTTATTTCCTGATTTTAGTGAGGAGCAAATCATAAAAATACATAATCAAGCCATCCCACCTTTTGAAATAGTATGTCCAAAATGTGAACGTGGATTAATTGTGATTGATAAAATTTTAGAGCCCCTAAAATGCGAATGTAGTTACTGCAGTAAAGAACTTACTGTAAGAGAATGTAATTATGTAGTTTCCAAAGGCGTAACTTCTCATTTTTGTTCTGGTAATTGTTCTTTAGCATCTGAATTGGAAGCTCAGATTTTAGAGAATATGGGTGATTACGAAAACGAACATCACATGGATGTTCACGACATTTTAGTTCATTTATCAATTAGTAATGAATCTACTGATGAAGATCTCTCTAATGCTATTGAAACAATAAAAGAAATTGGTAATCCAGAGGTTCAAAAAGTACTTTTAGATGAAAAGGAGTTAATCGAGATATATTTTTCATAAACTCCATCATGTTAAAAATCGATAGCTAACGCTCAACCAACAACCCGACTATATCTCATAGTGTTATGAGTAGAAAGCACAGAAGCACGCTTGTTAATACCAAGCTCCTTGAACTCCTTGTTCAGCTGTTCAGCTTCCCGGATAGTCTCAACAACCACCTTTTCAAACTTCGGAGTTCTTGATTGCTTTTTCTTTATAGGTTTCAGGTTCTTTGCCCTGTCACGATAACGGCGAATCATTCCAGAATCAATGAAGTATTCTCCGTAGATCTTCTTAAGACCAATATCCAGAGCTGTGACTATTGCAAGCAATGGGTCCCGGAGTTGTTCCCATACTGAACTTTTCTTAAAGAATACGCAAGTATGATCACTTCTGTTTATGTCTATCAATCTCTGTGTTCTTAGGAAATTATGTAGCACCAGAGTGTACTTTTGGGAATGTCAAGATTATCTAAGAGGTCCTGAAAGTCTGCACTTCCTTCGGATTGTAATCCGATGTATGCAAGGACTTTCAAGGCTCTGAATGGATTATCTTCTTGGGCTTTAAACTTGACAAACAAAGTCTATTTATGGGTTTGTTGTTTATCTACCAACTATACTTCATTAGTAAATCAATTCCAATTCAAAGGAGACCAAAATACATGGCAATCCATCCTATCGAATACCGTTACGGTACTGACGAAATGAAATATGTCTGGAGCGAGGCAAACCGCCTTGAA
>JAUVAY010000125.1 GCA_030591505.1 Flavobacteriales bacterium
AATCTTCCGATGTATTCTTTTCTAATGCCTTTTGTAATTTTTTATCTTCAACCGAGATTGCCAACAAACTGTCTCCTTCAACAATTGTGCTGGCCTTTCTTATTTTTCCTTTATTCCTACTTGACAACAAATAGGTGATGCCATCATTACTAGAGCTGAATTTATTTTCATCATTATAATCGATTAATTCTCCAATTAACAAATCTTGAATTGCTGAAAACCCTAAGTCAATATCCTGAAGCTTATCTATTTTATCAACCTCAGCCATAAAATACTCCTTGTCCCACTTATTGATAAATTTTATCGAATCTTCCGTTAGAACAAGTCGAATCATTTCTACTCCGCCAAGCTTGGTCAATGAGATCCAAATAATTGAGTCTCGTTTTATTTTCAGTGAACCTTTAAAATTGATCTTTTCATTATTGATTAATGTTCGTGCGGTAAATTTTGCGCTTAATGTTTCGAAATCATAACGATTCTCTTCAATTTTTGCTTGTAAAAATTTCGTGCTCCTTCCCTGTAAGCGCTTCGTCTTTTCAGTTGTAGATTTTTTAGCACAAGAAGTAAATGCCAATAATAGTATAATCGATATATAGCCTAAATTCTTAATCATTGTCTATATAGCTCCCACTGCTGATCTTTTTATCAAGGGTATCCGAAGTATCTCCAACTTCCTTAGCTCTTTTCCATATTTTAATAGCCTCTTCAACATTGCCTGACTTGTATAAAGCATCACCATAATGTTCAATAATCTCGCCATTTATCTCGCCACCATTATCAACAGCCAGTTTAAGCCACTTAACGGCTTCTTCATATTTTTCAGCCCTGAATAAGACCCACCCATAAGTATCTTGGTAATTATATTGATCAGGTTCAAGTTCCACAGCTTTTTTGGCCATTTCTTCTGCTTGTTCAAGTTTATCTTTTCTCAAGGATAAGTAATAAGCGAAGTTATTTAATACGTAGGCATTATTTGGGTTGGCCTGTAATGCCAAGTCATAGTTTTCATCCGATTTCTTATAATTATCAATGGCATTATACGCATCTCCAAGTAGAACATAAAAATCAACCAATCCGGCTTCACTTTTAAAGATCATCATCTTTCCGGTTTCCAATATTTCAATTGACTCTCTGTATTCCTCAAGCTGAAAATAGCCAATGCCTAAATAATAATAGAGGGCTGGATTAGAAGGAAAGAGTTCCAGAGCCTGTTCTCCATGTTCAACCATTGACTTCCAATCTTGAAGCTCCGAATCAATAATGATCAATTGGTTCCATATTTGAAATCGGTCTTTCTGCAGTGCTATCGACTTCAATAAATTCTCTCTTGCTTTAGCGTACTCCTTCTTAAGACTTAAAAAATCGCTATAAACACTGTAAGTCCTTGAATCATTTGGATGAGAAAGTTTAAAATTTATTAAGAGTGCGTCAACATAGGTCCATGAACTTTCGTTATTCAGTAGTTTTTGATAATACTGAGTAAGCACGTTTATTTTAACTTCTATATCAAGGTCAGGACTTTTGAAGGCCTCTAGCATTTCATTTTCTGATAATTCTTGCTTTCCTTGTTCCTGATAGATATAGGCAAGTTTTAAATGGGCAAGACCATTTTCCGGGTCGATCTCCAATAGTTTAATATAACTCTCTAATTCCTTTTCTCTATCTCCTGCAGCCTCATAAAGGATAGCTAATAAGCCATAATAATTGGCTTCTTCAGGATGCATTTCTATCAATTCAAGGCAAGTTTCAATGGCTTTATCTGTTTGACCATTAGCCATATAAAAATCCTGTTTTCTAATATTGAATTCTGGACTCTTCCCATGCTTTTCTTCGATATCATCCAGCATTTCGATCGCCTTAGCGAAGTTTCGTTGTTGAGCATATAACTCAATCATTTCTAACTGATAGTCGATGTTATCCGGTTCTATCTCAAGTATATGAGCAAATGTCTCAGTAGCCTTATCAATATCCGAAAGCCCTAAATAACATTTTGTAAGCAGTAAATAGTACCACTTATTAGTCGAGTCTATTAATATAGCTTTACTAGCATAAGTAGATGCAGTTTGATAGTTTCCTTGAGAAAAATAAATAGTCGCCAGTTTAAAGTAGGCAACATCACTGTTTGGATCGATGCTTAAGCATTCGCGATAGTATGAAATGGCTTTTACAGGGTTATTTTTCAATTCTTCCCGCTCACCATCAAAAAGCATCTTAATAAGACGCGATTGTTCAGTATAACTGAGCTCTTCCGAATTAGCACTTTCACTTTCAGCCGTCGATTTTGAGCTTTTACAAGCAGCAAAAATCAATGGGATCATTAATATATATAGAAATCGCTTCATTCTTATAAATCGTTATAATCTCCTACACTTATTTCCTTTATTTCCTGCTTAATGCTACTATGGTTTCCTACCATCGAATTTTTAATGACTGAGTTTTCAATTTTAGTATGAGCACCTATAATAGAAGATTGAATAACAGAACTATTAATTCTATTTCCTCCATCAAGAGAAACGTTTGGACCAACAATAGAGTTTACTATTTCTACGTCTTTTCCAATATAGCAAGGCGGTATTATTGTAGCATTTGTTAATTTGACGGATGCATCAATAAGATCTTCCGAAGCTTTATAATCAAGCCACTGCGAATTAGTATGAACAGTAGCTTTATAATTCCCACAGTCTAACCATTCTTTCACTGTACCGGGAATAAATTTATTACCTTTTTCGACCATCGACCTAAGGGCATCCGGTAATTGATATTCTCCTCCATTCATTATAGAGTTGTCAATTAGAAACTGCATTTCTTCACGTAATTCCTCTCCTTTTTTAAAGTAATAGATCCCTATCATAGCCAAATCAGAAACAAAGGTTTCAGGCTTTTCAACAAAAGAAGTAATGTGTCCTGCATCATTTAGTTCTACCACACCAAAAGCACTTGGATCAGCTACTTTCTCAACCCAAAGTGCGCCATCGATCTCTGGGTCCAATTTAAAATCAGCCCTAAATAATGTATCGGCAAAAGCAACGATAACAGGACCATCAAGTAATTCCTGTGCACATAAAATCGCATGAGCCGTTCCCAGGGCTTCCTTCTGATAAAAGATCGAGCCTTTGCTTCCTGCTTTTTCTGCGATGGCCAATAGGTCTTTTTCTACTTCTGCACCAAAATCACCAATAATGAACCCAATGTTTTCAACCTTCCCTTCTGCCTGTGAAATAATTTCATCTACAAGGTGCTCAACAATTGGTTTTCCCACTAAACGAACAAGCGGTTTGGGTGTTGTTAATGTATGTGGCCGTAAGCGTTTTCCCATTCCGGCCATTGGTATAATAATGTTCATAGTAATTTCAATTTATCGTTTGTCGAACCATTACTTTTAATGATTAGCTGAAGTACGGGTCTAATTTTTTCCTGTGCTTCCGAACCCACCTTCACCGCGCTGTGTTTCGTCCAACATTTCAACTTGTATCCAATTTGCTTGCTGATGTTCTGCAATGACCATTTGTGCAATTCTCTCCGCTGGGTTTATAGTATATTCCTCATTAGATATGTTTACCATGATCACTTTTATCTCTCCTCTATAATCAGCATCGATCGTTCCGGGTGTATTTAGAACGGTCAGGCCATGTTTAAAAGCCATTCCACTCCTTGGTCTAACCTGCGCCTCATAACCAATTGGTAAAGATATGTAAAGCCCCGTACCAATCAATGTTCGTTCCAAGGGTCCAAGGGTAACTTTTTCAGCAATATCTGCTCGAAGATCCACCCCAGCGCTTTGAGGCGTTTCATATTGTGGCAGGTTGTTTTTTGAGCGATTTATTATTTTAACATCAATCATTAGTTAGTCTGATTTTAATTCAAATTCTCAACACTTTTTCTTTTGAATTCGAGTAGATAAATACTACCAACAAAAATCATCAAAATTAAGCTATGAAACGAATACTTTAAAAGGTTATTATCTATACTAAATTGTTGAAGAAGGAGATAGATCAATACCGGTGTGAGAATGTAATAAGCAATTCTTCCAATTTTATAGGGTACGGGGTAATACTTCTGACCAAGAAAGTAGGATATCACAGTAATAGAAAAGTATGTAAGGAGTGTTATCCAGGCTGAAGCCATGTATTCAAATGTTGGAATGAGCCATATATTCAAGGAAATTGTTATCAGGGCACCAAAAATGGAAATGTACATTCCTTTTTTCGTGTTTTCAGATAGTTTAAACCAGATCCCTAGATTATAATAAATCCCTAAAAAGATATTAGCCATCAATAGTATAGGAACGATCTTTAAGCCTTCCCAATAGCTTTCATTCGGAATGACAAGATGCTTAAAGAGATCTAAGTAAAGGGTAACCAATAAAAAAAGAGCCCCAACCACACCTGCAAATACTTGCATTATGTATGCGTATGTATGTTTACTATTTTTTTGTTTTTCATGCGAAAAGAAAAAAGGTTCTGCCGCATAACGGAATGCTTGTATAAAAATAGTGATCAACATGGCTAATTTGTAATTAGCTCCATAGATTCCTACTTGCATCATAGCATACTCTTCCCCTTTCGATGAGGTTAATAAACGCCGAAGTAATATTCGGTCGAAGGTTTCATTGATTATTCCTGCTAAAGCAAAGAACACCAAAGGAAAAGCATAGGCAAGCATTGTTTTCAATAGCTCCCAATCGAATTTCCCTTTGCTTTTTAGCATGGTAGGGATCAACAATAGGAATTTAGAAAAACTTCCCAGTAAGTTAGCAATGAAGATATAGCCAACACCAATAGTAGGGTCATAAACCGCATTAATTAATTCATTTGTATTTCCACTATCAAAATTTGGTTTGCAGTATAATAAAAAGAAGAGGTTCAGTGTAACTGTTATCCCGATGCTAATAATATTAATGCTTGCAAAGCGGATCGACTTATTTTCTGAACGCAACTTTGCCATCGGCAGTGATGATAAAACATCAAAACCTAAGATCAGTGCAAACCAGATAACGTATTCAGCATTGTTCGGATAGAGAATGAAATCAGCTATTCCTTGTTGAAATATAAAGATGAGAACAAGAAAAATACTGCTACTAAATAGTAAGGATGAAAAACCAGTCCGGAATGCATTTTTAGCATCTTTTTCCTCTTTGTAGAGGTAACGGAAAAAGGCGGTTTCTAAACCATAGGTAAGGATTACTGCTAAAAAAGCAGCATAAGCATATAGTTCAGTTACAACCCCATACGCAGCAGGTTGAAAAATGGCAACATGAAGTGGAACCAGTAAATAATTGAGTAAGCGCCCAACTATAGTACTCAGGCCATAAATTGCTGTTTGACCAGCCAAATGTTTAATTGGATTCGCCAATCTTTGGTTTTGTACGCTTAAGAGCTATTTATGTAACAATAAAAGGATTTTTTTCGCAAACATTGTGCACGACCCTTTAAATTTTGTTAACGTTTAGTATTTAATGAGCAATTCTAGAAATTTGCTTTTCGCTTTTCAAGAAAAGCTGTGGTTCCTTCTTTAAAATCATCCGTTCCAAAACACTTTCCAAATTCACTGATTTCTGCTTTAAAACCATCCACTCCATTTTTAAAGCCTGCATTGATTGCCCTAATAGCAGAGGCCATTGCTAGTGGAGAGTTCTTCTTCATAGTTGCAGCCATTGCTCGAGCAGTATCCATTAGATCAACTTGCTCTACAACAGCGTTTACTAAGCCAATTCGGTGGGCTTCATTCGCATCGACCATCCTGGCAGTAAGGATCATTTCCATCGCTTTTCCTTTTCCAGCTAATTGACTCAGTCGTTGTGTTCCGCCATAACCCGGAATTACACCTAAGGAAACTTCAGGTAAACCCATTTTTGCATTTGCTGATGCTATTCTCACATGGCATGCAAGTGCTAATTCCAATCCACCACCCAGTGCAAATCCATTTACTGCTGCTATAACAGGAGTAGTTAAGTTCTCAACAATATCAAATAGTATTTTCTGCCCTTCTGCAGATAGACTTTCTCCTTCTTCAATAGAAAAGTTAGCAAATTCGGATATATCAGCACCCGCTATAAAAGCTTTTTCTCCTGATCCGCTAATAATAATTACCCTGACTGAAGCATCTTTTTCTCCTGCTTGGAAAGCCCGACCTAATTCTTCAATAGTCTCTTTGTTTATAGCATTTAATTTCTCTGGACGGTTAATGATGATCTCCAGGTTCCCATCAACAACTTCAGTAAGTATATTTTTATATTCCATGATTCTTTAAATAATTATGATGGCAAGTTATTAAAGATAGTTCAGCTCTCATAACGAAAATGATATGCAAAATAAGCACTAGAATGAACCCAGGTATTGAAGCGTAATACTCTGCATAGCCTCAGCTTTTAAAGGCCGTAATGAATAGCGTCTATTCGTAATGTTATTGCTTATTAGCGAGAGCTTATTCTTTTCGTTCAATTCATAACCGACTCGGGCATCCAAAATTAAATTTCCATTGTTATGATTGTAATAGTAGTCTTTATATAGAATTGGAGGGAATGAACCACCAATTTGGGAAGTGGCATCTTCGAAGTCAAAAATGGCCTTATCCACATTTACCATTTTACTAAAATATCGAGCGCTTGAGCCAATAGAAAATTTGGCAATTTTATATTCAATATCTAATTTAAAGGTATGTTGAAATCGATATTTGAGAATTTTATTTTCGGGATCTACACTGGTTGTATTGTAGGAGAAATCGTTACTCTGTCCGGGGTTATAATCTTCAGCAAAAACCAGATCTGGCTCTAAAGTAACAGGAAGAATAAAAGTATAGCCTCCAAGTATTGTTATGCTTTGATTTCCACCCCATTTTGCTTGTCCATTCAGTGATACATCAATACCTGAGACCCTGGATCTTCCCGTATTAACAAATTTAAATCCGGCTATTGCAAATTGATAAGTAGGGTCCCAAAACCCAAAAAGGTACTCCACCGTATTTTCATATTCTTGTAAAAAACCTGAAATATCAAGATAACCATAAAACTTACTAAATTTAAAACCTTGTTTTAAACCGATTTCAGCATTCCATCCAGACTCAGGGAGCAATTCAGGATTATCAAAAACACCAAAAGCTCCTAAATTTGTTCTGATATAGCGTTCTGCTATTGTAGGGAATCGAGTAGCTTGTCCGTAAGAAACACGTAAATACGTTTCTTGCATTAGCTTAAAGTTAAGGCTTGTTCTCAGTAATGGGAGTACATAATTATCCTCTTTGTTAAGGTCGTAGTATTCTCCCCTAAACCCAACAAGAAAGGTAATTGCATCAACAATCTTTTTTTCTAATTCAAGATAAACCGATACGTTAGTAGCTTTATTTTTAGAAGATCCGGATCCTTCGTAAATATTGGAATTAGAATAGGTCCCTTGCCCACTGATGCCCCCAACTAATTGAAGATCATCTATATTCTTAAAGCGCTTACTGTATTCATATTTACCAAAAAGAGATGTTGTATAAGTAAACTGACCGTTACTCATGTCATTTTCACCACCCATTAATCGGAATTTTAACTCATGCGTACTTCCACTTTGAGTAAATAGGTTTACGAATGGATCGATATAATAATTGAATTTATCTTGCAATAAAGTAGCACCGGGATAGCCTCTATAAAAGCCTGTACTATCATCAAACCACGCAAGAACCATTGGATCTGTTTCAATCATGGCACTTGCATTAACACCATAACTTAAGCCTTTTGTTTTCAAGGATCTCTTTTTTAAGTTGATATTGAATCGAAACATTTGACTTTTAATATCGTCGTCTGTTACATTATTATCTCCTATTGAATAATCACCCGGTTTTGGAGCTCCCTGATACCCTTTTTCGAAATTGGCCATTCCTGACGCAATAAGTTCAAGCGATTTTGCTGAATCGAGGTATTGAGCGGTTAGAAAACTAAGTCCACTTATATAATTGACTCCACTCCACCATTGTTCAGACTTATTTTTTGGCGGGAGATACATTCCGGAATACATTCGAACCTTAGTCCTCGGATTATCTCCAACATATTCGTTTTGAAAGAAAATAGCTCCAGACATTGCTGATGCACCAGTAAGTACAGAACCAGGACCTTTTATCACTTCAACTTGCTTTAAATTCTCTACTGGAACCAGTCCCCAATCAGGCTTTCCTGCCGAGGCATCTATCATTGGCATCCCATCGAGAATCACAGCTACTTTACTTCCAACCCCGAAAGTAAAACCGCTTCCTCCTCTTATTTGAGGCTCTTCATCCAGGATGTTAACGCCCGGTATTTGATCCAATATCGTTTCAATCGTTATGGTATTCTTTGCTTCAATAATCGCCCTGTCGATCCGCTCAGTTGTAACCATTAATTCTTCCGGTTTTCTATCGTATTTACCTGTGCTAATAGTTATTTCCTCAAATTCATAACTAAAAGGAATCATATTTAAATTAAGCACAAGTTCTTTTCCCGCTTCAATTGTAACCTCTTTTCTTTCATTCTTCATTCCTGTAAAGGAGAAAACAATAGTATATGAACCCGCTTCAAGCTCCAGTTGGTATTTCCCATCTATATCTGTAGTGCTACCAATAGTCAGATCACTTTTTAAATAGATATTAGCCCCAATAAGTGGGTCTCCGCTTTCTTTTTCAGTAATAAGGCCTTTGATTATCCCGTTAGCTTTGTTTTGAGAGAAAGAAGAAA
>JAUVAY010000009.1 GCA_030591505.1 Flavobacteriales bacterium
ACAAAAGACAAGCTGTATAAATTTTGCTAATTTGTTTTTTTATCTCATTTTAGCCTCAATAATTTAGCAAAAAATATACCCGTGCTTATGAAAAAGCAATACATTATTATCTTTTTATTCTTTGTGGGAGGTCTTGTAAAGGGACAACAAGACCCTCAATTCACTCAGTTTATGTTTGATAGGGTCTCTTATAACCCCGCTGCTGCTGCTATTGATGGATATTTAAATGCGACCGCATTTTACAGAAATCAATGGACAGGATTTGATGGAGCTCCAAAAACAGGCTTGATCAATGTTGCTTTACCTATATACAATATAAATAGTGGTGTTGGAATAAGTCTTTATTTTGATGAGATCGGTCAGCAGAATACATTGAATGGCTTACTTTCTTATAATTATCAATTAAAATTAGGAGGAGGTAATAAGTTATCTTTCGGTGTTGCTCTTGGTATGTATAATACGAAGATGGGTACAGACTGGGTTGCAACGGATGGAGTCGATTTTGACAATGCGATTCCAATTACCGGCGAAAGCAGCACTTTATTTGATGCAAGTTTTGGTGCTGTATTTAGAACACAAGAATTATATGTTGGACTTTCTGTAACTCATTTGTCAGGAGGTCACCTTGAAACTGTTAATATTGATTTGACCCAACATGTATATTTTGAAGCAGGTTATGACTTTACTTTACCGGGAGATGCAATTAAATTAATTCCAAATGTATTAGTGAAAACTGATTTTGCATCAACTCAGGTTGATGTAAATATGTTGGCGATGTGGAATAATGTTGTTTGGTTCGGTGTTAGTTACCGATTGGAAGACGCTATATCTCCTATGGGAGGTGTGCAATTGCCTGTTGGTAAAGGAGAGATCAGGGTAGGTTATTCTTATGATGTAACGACATCTGAGATTCAAAATTATTCAAGTGGAACACATGAAGTTTTTCTTAACTACAATATGGGGATAGGAAAACCGTTAAATAAAACAAAATATAACAACGTTAGATTTTTATAATTCAAAAAATTGTAACCATTTGAGTTGTTATAAGGTAAAAGCATTAACTAATGAATTCAACATCAAACCAAAATAGGGCGAAGATGAAAAATATTACACTATTTATCCTAGCAGGAATTTTCCTTACAGGTTGTTATGGAGGAAGTCAAGGAGAGCTTACAGGCGTCGAAGGACGTCCAGGGCATTTTCAAGAAGATCCATATGGAATGAACTACATACATTATGGTAGTTTTACAATGGGACCTGGTGATCAGGATGTTCCGTATTTGCACACCAATAGACCAAGAACTGTTACAGTAGGTTCTTATTATATTGATCGTGAAGAGATCTCTAATAATAAATACCGACAATTTGTCTTTTGGGTACGTGACTCTATAGCACATGTTGTTTTAGGTGAAGCAGGTATTGGGGAGCATATCTTTGAAGTTGATGAATATGGAGAAGATATTGATCCACCAACTATTAATTGGGAAGAACCTATTGATTGGAGAGAACCTGAGATAGCGGAGGAACTTGAGGATATGTACTTACCGGAACATGAACGTTTCTATAGAAGAAAAGAGATAGATACTCGTAAACTTATGTTTGAGTATTATTGGGTAGATCAAAAATCTGCCGCTTCTAAAGGAGGAAGAGATCTTGATCTTTCTTATACAAACATCTTAGGTCATAACAATGCAATCACTGGTCATACAGATCGTTCGCAATTTGTAATCAAGGAAATTATTAATGTGTACCCTGATACTTTATGTTGGGTAAGTGATTTCGTATATGCCTTTAATGAACCTATGACTGAAATGTACTTTTGGCATCCTGCCTTTGATGAGTATCCGGTTGTTGGTGTTACATGGCAACAAACAAGAGCATTTAATGTATGGAGATCTCGTTTGATCGATGATTACCTTTCATCAAGTGGAGATGCTTTCGTTAACAGATTTAGATTACCTACAGAAGCTGAATGGGAATTTGCAGCACGTGGTGGACTTGAGTTTAGCCCATATCCATGGGGTGGACCATACATCCGTAACAAGCAAGGTTGTCCTTTAGCAAACTTTAAAGTTCAACGTGGTGATTATGTTGATGATGACGGGTTCTTTACTGTTCCAGTATACTCATATAACCCGAATGATTATGGTTTATTTAATATGTCTGGAAACGTTGCTGAGTGGACTTCTACTGCCTACGACGAATCGAGTTATGAATTTATGCATGATATGAATCCTTCTTATACTTATGATGCGATGCAGGATGATCCTCCAGCATTGAAAAGAAAGGTTATTCGTGGTGGTTCATGGAAGGATATTGAATACTACCTTCAAGTGGGTACCCGTACTTTCGAATATCAGGATACTGCTAAATCATACATTGGCTTCAGATCAGTGATGAGTTACTTGGGTAGAGGAAAAGCGGATGATAACAGATACTAATAGAGTCTATAGCATTTGAAAAGCATAAGATACATTTTAATACATTAAATCTTTTTGAAAAATGAAAATTGGAAGTAAGAAATGGAAACAGTTTATGGCCAAACTTTACGGTTGGGGAGCTGCTGTTGTGATTATTGGGGCTTTATTTAAAATTCAACACTGGCCTTTTGCAGGTGAATTGCTAACTATTGGACTTTCAACAGAAGCAGTAATTTTCTTTTTCTCTGCTTTTGAGCCACCTCATGAAGATCCGGATTGGTCATTGGTTTATCCACAACTTCGTTCTGGTGAGATTGATGATTCATACGAAGATGTTGCAGCAATTGGTGACGGAAAAGGTGTTACTCAACAATTAGATGAAATGCTTGCAGATGCTAAGATAGGACCTGACTTAATTGAAAGTCTTGGTGATGGTTTTAGATCTATTAAGGACCAAGCTGAAAAAATGAGTGATATTTCAGATGCTCAATTAGCTACTGGTGAATATGTACAAAGTATTAAATCTGCTTCAAGTCAAGTTGATACTTTATCTCAAACATATAGAGATGCAGCAGATTCATTAGCTGGACTATCTTCTTCTTCTGAAGTTGGTGAAGCTACAGGTGAACAATTAAATCGTTTAGCTGCCAACCTTGAGAAATTGAATTCTTCGTATGAAGAGCAATTATCAGGAGCATCATCTCATACAGAAAATAATGCAAGGTTATCTGAAGGTATTAATGAACTTCTTACTAACCTTAATGCATCAATTGATGATACAAAACAATACAAGGATAATATTGCAGAGCTTTCTAAAAGTTTAGCAGCATTGAACCAGGTTTATGGTAATATGCTGAATGCAATGAACCCAACTAGTAACTCATAATATAGCTGAATAATGGCAGGAGGAAAAGAAACACCCCGGCAAAAAATGATCGGGATGATGTATCTGGTGCTCACAGCCCTTTTGGCTTTGAATGTATCAAAAGATATTCTTGATGCCTTTGTTGTAGTAAACGACGGTCTGGAAAGAACCAAAGTGAATTTTAAAGTGAAGTCGAATGAAAAGTATTCTTCCTTTAAAAAAGCCTTTGATGAAAACCCTAGAAAAGTTGGAGTTTACTGGAATGAAGCTATTAAAGTTAGAGAACTGACCGATGATATGATCGCCGATATCGATAAGATAAAAGCAGAGTTGATTAGTCAGACTGAAGGTGTTGAATCAAGTTTGGTAATTGCTGTAAATGAAATAGGACAAGATACAGTACTATCTCTTAAGCATGTTGAAGCGAAGGATAATTTTGATGTGCCTACGCATATCTTAATTGGAACAAATCCTGGAGAACCTTCTGATAAAACAGAGTTTACGGCGAGACAATTAAAATATAAATTAGAATATTTTAGAGATGAATTGTCTAATGTTATTCTAAGTCAACCAAATGTTGACTCAACGAATATAATTTATCGCTCATTACGGAAATCATTTGACTTTAGAGATGAAAAAGATGCTTCTGGAGTTGTAAATAATTGGGAGTCATTGAATTTCTATCATACACCACTTGCTGCATCTATTACTATTTTATCTAAAATACAAGCAGATGTATTAAATGCAGAATCGGATATTATATCCTATTTAAATAGTCAAGTGGATGCAAGTTCATTTAAATTTACAGAATTATCTTCTGTTGTGATCCCAAAATCTTCTTATGTATTTACTGGAGATACTTTTAGAGCAGATGTGTTTTTAGCTGCTTTTGATCCAACTCAAGAACCTATAGTCTATTTATCTCAAAATTCTGTTGCTGCTAATGATTCTACACCATTGATGAAAACAGAAGCCATTATGGTTGAGGTTGATGATAGTAGAGGTCATATTAAAATTCCCGCACGTACAACTGGTGATTTTAGGTATAAAGGAATTATAGAATTTAAAGGTCCCGATGGTTTACCTCGACCTTATTCTTATGACATTAATTATGAAGTGGCTCTACCGGCTTTAACGGTAGCTCCTACTAAAATGAATGTGTTTTATCGAGGTGTTGACAATCCTGTGGAAATATCAGCCCCTGGAGTGTCTGCAGATGACCTGAGACCTACTATTTCTAATGGAACGATCTCTAGAAAAGGAAAAGCTTGGGTTGTTAGAGTTAGGCAAGGATCAGGTAATAGCGCAGTGATAACAGTTAGAGCTAAAATGCCAGATGGTAATGTAAAGGTGATGGGTAAAAAGGATTTTAGAATTAAATCTGTGCCCGATCCAGTGCCTTCATTTGCAGGGAAAAGACCAACCGACAATCGAGTTAAAAAGACAGAATTGACTGCAGCGCAAGGAGTTCTTGCAAAGCTAGACGACTTCGATTTTGATATGAAGTTTACTATTACTCAGTTTAAAGTGGTGATGATCATTAATGGTACACCAGTTGATAAACTAGTAAAAGGTAACAAGGTTAACAGTGATATTAAAAAGATATTGAAGAAGGCCCGAAAAGGTCAAATGGTATTGATTGAAAATATTAAAGCCAAAGGTGAAGACGGAACGATACGTAATCTTCCTCCGATCTCATTAAAAGTTTCAACTAATTAATCGTACTGACCAATAAGAATTAAAATTTAGAGACATGAAAAGAGCTATTGTATTACTCGGATTCTTTGCATTTTTATCCTCATCTTCCTATAGTCAAACTATTTTGGACGGGGCATATATCAAAGAGCATGTACGTACTAAAAAAGTTGTACCCTATCCTCCAATTCGTGAAGCAGATGTTTTGTGGAGCAAAAGGATATGGAGAACGATCGATCTTAAAGAGAAAATTAATTTTTCTTTTTATTATCCGATAGAGCCTATTAAGGGTAGATTAAGCCTATTTGATGTGATCAAACAATCTTTGTTGGTTGATGGTTCATTAACAGCTTATAGTCCGGGACCGGCATTCCAAGATGATGAGTTTACAACTCCATTATCTCCGGAAGAGATAAAGACCATTTTTATTAGGAAGGATACTTCGATGGTTGAAGATATCGATACAGGTGAATTTATAGAAGTAGTTCAAGATATTGAGTTAGGTTCTACTGAGATCACCCAGTATAGGATTAAAGAGATATGGTATTTTGATAAACAAACGTCCTCAATTCAAGTTAGAATTATCGGAATTGCTCCAATGAAAGAGTATTATTCTGAGGAAGGATTAATGTTAGGGTACCAGCCTGTGTTTTGGTTATATTATCCAGAATGTAGATATGTATTCGTTAATTATGAGTCTTTCAACCCTAAGAATGATGCCCAACGAATTAGTTTCGATGACCTTTTAAGCAAGAGAATCTTTAATAGTTATATCATTAAAGAAGAGAATGTATATGACAGAATGATCGGTGCGTACGCACAAGGAGTGGATGCATTGCTTGAGTCAGAAAGAATTAAGAAAGAGATTTTTAACTGGGAGCATGACCTTTGGTCGTACTAAACAGATTAAATCATAACTTGAGGCGCTTTTTAGCGCCTTTTTTTTATAATTAAAGTGAAGTAGATAATTTTGATAAGTATTAATAAAATATACCAATCTTACGGAGATAAGATCATTTTTGATAATGACTCTCTTTTTATTGCTGAGAAGGATAAAATTGGTTTAGTAGGAAGAAATGGTGCTGGAAAATCAACCCTCCTAAAAATGTTGGCTGGATTTAATAAGCCATTAGAAGGATCGATCTCAATGCCTTCAGGAATAACTATTGGTTACCTCGCACAATCACTTAATGTAGATGTTAATTCTACTGTAAGAGCTGCGTGCCGTGAAGTGTTTGGCGACTTACTTCAGCTTGAGAAGGATAAGAATGAGATCGAAAGCTTAATAAGTGATGAGAATAATTTAGATGACCCACGTTATAATCAATGGTTGAGTGATCTTTCACATATTAACGATAGACTCATCTTATCATCTGGTGATAAAATTGAAAAGAAAATTGAACTTATTCTACGGGGATTAGGATTTGACCCGCTTGTATTTGATAATAGTATTGCTACTTTATCTGGTGGCTGGCAGATGCGTGTGATCTTAGCACGATTATTATTGTCTGAACCTGAGTTGTTATTATTGGATGAACCGACAAACCACCTCGATATTATAGCAATTGAGTGGTTGCAGGAGTTCTTAGAACAGTATTCTGGAGCCATTGTAGTCATTTCGCATGATCAGCGCTTTCTAGATCATGTAGCTAAGCGTACAGTAGAGATAAGTCTCGGTAAGTTCTATGATTATAAGTTTCCGTATTCAAAATATCTCGACGTAAGAAAAGAAGAGATCGAGAAACAAAAGCAAAAGTTAAAAGACCAGGATAAGTACATTAAAGAAACAAAAGTTCTTATTGAGAAATTCAGGTATAAAAAGAATAAGGCAACTTTTGCACAAGGTCTAATACGAAAACTCGAAAGGTTAGAGGCTATCGATGTGGAGGATTTTAATAGCAGCAATTTTAGATTTTCATTTCAAGAGCCACAACGAAGTGGTAAAGTTGTTCTTAAAACAAAAGACTTAAAAAAATCATTTGCCAATAATAGTGTGTTTGATCACCTGAATATTGAAATAGAACGTAACCAAAAAGTTGCTTTATTAGGTAAGAATGGAACAGGAAAAACAACATTAATAAAGATTATTGTTGACGAATTAAATGCAAGCGGAGGGAGTTGTGAAGTTGGCCACAATGTTAGCGTGGGTTATTATGCCCAGGATCAAGCGGAGCAATTAGACGAAAATGCGACGGTGTTAGAAACGATTGAAAGGGAAGCTACCGGAGATCTCTTCACCAAGAGTAGAAAAATCCTTGGTTCTTTTATGTTTAGTGGAGAGGATGTAGATAAGAAAGTAAAAGTGCTTTCTGGAGGTGAGAGAGCCCGTTTAGCTTTATGCAAATTGCTTTTAAAGTCATATAATTTTTTAGTTCTGGATGAGCCAACAAATCATTTAGATATTGCTTCCAAGAATATATTGAAAGCAGCAATGAATAAGTTTCAAGGGACTTTATTAGTTGTTTCTCATGACCGGGAATTTCTTTCATCATTAACTGATAGGATCATCGAAGTAAAGCCAAAAGGAATAACAGAATATATTGGGGGAATTGATTCCTTTCTTGATGAAAAAAGAAAAGAATCGATCGCTTCTTTCGAACGTTTGGTTGCAGTTAAAAAGGCAAAAAAGGCTGAAACAAATTCAGGTGGCGACTACAAGAAGAAAAAGAAAATTGAAAAAGAATTAAGATTTCTTAGAAATCAAGTGAATAGATTAGAAAAGAAATTGGAAGATAAAATGGAGAGGATGGATGAGATCGAAGTATTGATGGCAGTACCTGATTTTTATTCATCAGCTAGTTATGATTTAATAATAAAGGAACATGGGGAAGTTCAAGGTGAAATTTCCAAATTGGAGAATGAATGGGAAACAGCATTAATGGAACTTGAAGATAAGGAAAGTGTCGATTAATTAAGTTGTCGGTGTACCCTCTTAGGATTTTTGTTTGAAAGATAAGCTTTTACTAGAAAGTAATAAAAAGTGATTAATCACAATCACATTCTTTAGCCGGTCCCGATACTTCTATTAATACCGATATCTCGTCTATTGTTTCAAAAGTAAGCTCGAATTCGGCTAGGCTATCCTTCTTTAAAGAAACCGTATAAATTGGGTAGGGCTTAGTTCTCGCTCGTCCAAAATTTACTTGACCTTCCGAAAGCAAATATTTCCAATATTCTTCTTCAAAATTATTGCAATCAAGCACGCATTGCATGCTATCACTTATTACCTTTTCGGTAAGTCGTAATCTTTTTAAAACCCTGCCTTCAGGAGTCCATTGAAACAAAGCATCTGCTTCATCTCCGTATCTAATAACGATAATTATTATCCCTAGAATAAAGCCAAATAGGAATAGAAGTAGTCTTTTTTTCACTTAAATAGTAGCAATTAGTAAGTCAATATTCTTGTAAGGTAAATTAAATACCGAAGCGATCACTTCATTGGTTAGCGAACCTTGAAATAAATAAACAGCATGCCTAAAACCCGGATCAATTTTGATCGTGTTTTCACAACCACCAACTTCACCCATAGAAAGTAATATTGGTAAAAATATATTACTTAAGGCCATAGATGCTGTTTTTGCAACACGTGATGCAATATTTGGAACACCATAATGGATCACTCCATATTTTTCAAAAGTGGGCTTGTCATGGCTTGTGGTTTCTGAAGTTTCAAAACAACCACCTCTGTCTATACTTACATCAATAATAACAGAACCAAATTTCATCTGACTTACCATTTCGCTCGTAACAACAACAGGGGTTCTTCCGTGAATTGGTCTTAAGGCTCCAATTACCACATCAGCAGTCTGGAGTGCTTTTAGCAATTCATTAGGCTGAAGAATAGAAGTAAATAAACGCACTCCGAGATCATTTTGTATTCTTCGTAAACGATAGATCGAATTATCAAATATTTTGACAGAGGCACCAAAGCCTAATGCTGCTCTTGTTGCGAATTCACCTACAGTTCCCGCTCCTAAAATAACAACTTCGGTAGGAGGAACTCCTGATATTCCACCCATCATAATCCCTTGTCCTTTTTCATGGTGACTAAGGATCTCAGAAGCTAAAAGAATAGAAGTGTTTCCGGCAATCTCACTCATCGCTCTAATTCCCGGATAGATTCCTTCATTATCCTTTATTAGATCCCAAGCTATTGCAGTAACCCTTTTTTTCATCAATTCAACCAGTGAACCTTTTAATTCTTTGGTAAATTGAAGTGCTGACATTAATGTACTTTCAGGAGTCATCCAAGAGATTTCCTCTTTGCTGGGAGGAGTAACTTTGATGACCATGTCTTTCTTAAAGACCTCTTCACTGCTGTATAAAATTACCGCTCCAGCTTCACTATAGTCTTTATCTTGAAAGTTTATATTGATTCCCGCATTTGTTTCAACGTATACATTGTGGCCATTACTAACCAACACTTTTACGGCTTCTGGTGTCAAGGGGATACGATGTTCCTGATAGGTAGTTTCACGAGGAAGTCCAATAGAAAGCTGCTTTTTAGATTTTCCAACAGACATTAATTCTTCCTGTGGCAACAAGGCTTCTTGAGCCAGAGATTTAATAATTTCTTTCGAAAATGACATTGGTTGTGGTTTAGGCTAAAGTTAAAACATTTTCAATTTATATGTTCGTTTTTGCGATTCTTGTTCAATTTTAACAAGAAGAAAGTGAGGAGGTAATAAATTTTCGATCTTTTCCGGCCATTCCACAAAGATCCAAGCCTTTTCTCTCTGTAAATATTCGTCCCATCCTATATCCAATGCCTCTTCTTCGTTTTTTAATCTGTAAAAATCAAAATGTAATATAGGGTCACCGTTTTCTAAAAGGTATTCATTGACGATAGAAAAAGTGGGACTTCCATTAAAATCTTTTACCCCTAGTATGTTTAACATCTCACCGATTAAAGTCGTTTTACCAGCCCCCAGATTTCCTGCAAAGGCAATAAACCTGTCTTTTTTAGCATAATCGAGTAGGGAAGATGCTAGCTCAGGTAAATTAAGCAATGAATGGCTTACAATTGTTTTCAAGCTGCTACTTTGGATTTAATGTTATAAAAGGAATCAACACTTCTTCTAAAGAAACACCACCGTGTTGGAAGGTATTTTTAAAGTAACCAACGTAATAGTTGTAATTATTTGGATAAGCAAAAAACTTATTTTCCTTTGAAAAAATATAGCTGGTACTCACATTTCTTTGTGGTAAGAACCCTTCCCTTGGATTCTTGATCTCGAAGACTTCTTTTTTGTTGTAGTTGAGATTCTTACCTTGTTTGTATCGCAAATTCGTATTGGTATTTTTATCTCCAATTACTTTAGAAGGCTCTTGAACGCGAATAGTCCCGTGATCAGTAGTAATAATTACACGGCCATTGCTTTTAGCGATCTTTTCCATTATTTCAAGTAATGGAGAATGATCAAACCACGTTTCGGTCAATGATCTATATGCTGATTCGTCGTCTGCTAATTCTTTTATTATCTCCATCTCAGTACGGGCGTGCGAAAGCATATCAACAAAATTATAAACGATGACATTTAGGTCATAGCTGAGAAGATTGTTGAAATTGGATGATAATTTTTTTCCTGCAGTCAGATTGGTGATCTTATTGTATGAGAATTTTATATGATGCCCATTTCTTTTCAATAGGTCAGCAAAGAATTCCTTTTCATGCATGTTTTTACCACCTTCATCATCATCATTTTTCCATAGCTTAGGAAAACGCTTTTCAATTTCGGAAGGCATTAATCCAGAAAAAATTGCATTTCGAGAATATTGTGTAGCGGTTGGTAAAATACTATAGTATATTTCTTCATTTTCCACTCGGAAAGAATTTTCCAATTTACCTTTTAGAACTTTCCACTGATCATAGCGAAGGTTGTCGATCAGTAACAAGAAGACAGGTTTGTCTTTATTCTCCGTTAAAAATGGAGCTATTTTCTTTTTGAACAAAGTATGCGACATTACAGGAGTATCGTCTGCCACACCATTAACCCAATTGAGGTAATTATCTTCAATAAATTTTCCAAAAAGTTCATTCGCTTCTTTCTTTTGCATTAGAAAGATCTCTTTCATACCTTCATCTTCAAGATTTTCAAGTTCGGTTTCCCAATAAACCAGCTTTTTGTACAGCTCTTCCCACTCTTTAGAATCTAGTCGGTCACCCAGGGTCATACCTATGTTTCGAAATTCAGACTGATAGTTTACTTGTGTAGTTTCTGAGATCAAGCGGTTGGTATCAAGGTTTTTCTTTATCGAGAGTAAAATTTGTTTAGAATTAACGGGTTTTATTAAGTAATCAGAAATTTTAGCACCGATCGCTTCTTCCATTATGCTCTCTTCTTCACTCTTAGTAATCATAATTACAGGAAGTGAAGGGTTACTTGATTTTATTTGAGTTAATGCCTCAAGTCCGGAAATTCCCGGCATGTTTTCATCCAAAAACACAATATCAAAATTATTTTCATCAACAAGATCGATAGCATCAGCACCATTATTGGTTGTTTCCACTTGATAGCCTTTGCTCTCTAAAAACAATATATGGGGCTTTAGCATATCAATTTCATCATCGGCCCACAGGATCTTTATATTTTCCATAAAATTCTAATACATTTGAGTGTTAAAATTACAAATCATTGGCTAACAAAAATTCAACCAAAAGACTTAAAATAGTAAACGACCCTATTTATGGTTTTATTTCATTTGAATTCCCCTTTCTTTTCGAGATAATTGAACATCCATATTTTCAGAGATTACGAAGGATTCAACAACTGGGATTGACTCATCTGGTGTATCCTGGGGCTGTCCATAATAGATTTGCTCATGCAATAGGGGCGACTTATTTAATGGGAAAGGCTATAAGGTCACTGAGGTTAAAAGATGTTAAAATTAGTGATGAAGAATATGAGGCGGCTTGTATTGCTATTCTTTTACATGATGTTGGCCATGCTCCATACAGTCATACACTTGAAAACACATTATTAGAAAGTGTTGATCATGAAGAGTTATCATTAATGATAATGAAGCTATTGAATGAAGAGTTTAATGGCAAGCTATCCTTGGCGATCGAAATTTTCATGAATAGATATCCACGTAAATTTTTAAACCAATTGATCAGTAGTCAACTTGATGTTGATCGACTCGATTATTTAAAAAGGGATAGTTTTTATAGTGGCGTATCTGAGGGTGTAGTTAGCAGTGAAAGAATTATTAAGATGTTGAGTGTTGTAGATGATAATCTTGTTGTTGATGAAAAGGGGATTTATTCTATTGAAAAGTTTATTGTAGCAAGAAGGTTGATGTATTGGCAAGTTTATTTGCATAAAACAGTACTAAGTGCTGAACATTTACTTGTAACGATATTGAAAAGAGCAAAGAAATTAGCTAAAGAGAAAGTTGATCTGTTTTGTTCTCCATCTTTGGAGGTGTTTTTATATAATAAATTGAATCGAGAAACATTTACTACTGATTCAAAGTATTTAAAACACTTTTTGAATTTGGATGATCTTGATGTCATGGGAGCAATTAAAGTATGGCAATCTAATAGAGACCCAATTTTATCTTACCTTTGCCGCGCCTTGATCGAAAGAAAACTTTTTAAGGTTAAGATAGCTAAGCATACTTTTGAAAGTGAGTTAGTTTCTACCATTAAAAATGAAATCAAGAATGTGTATGGAGAAGAGTGGATAGAGTATCTTTTGATTCAGGGAAAAGTTAGAAATAATGCTTACGATCACACGGATAAACATATTTTTGTAAATATGAAGGATGGTAGTTTACTGGATTTTCCGCAAGCCGCTGATAATTTGAATATTTCATCACTATCAGAGCCTGTGGAAAAAAACTTTATTTGCTACCCTAAATCGTTTGATATTGATTGATTTCAGCGTTTTTTTGTAAAAAATATTATTTATGGAGTTTTCAGCTAAACAAATTGCTGATATATTAGAAGGAAAAGTTGAAGGATCGGAAGATGTGGTGGTGAATAACCTTTCCAAAATTGAGGAAGGCAAACCTGGTAGTCTTACTTTTTTGGCTAATCCAAAGTACATTGAGTTTGTTTATACTACTCAGGCTTCAATCGCCATCGTAAATGATGATTTTGCCCCCTCACAAGCTCTTCCCTCTACCTTAACTTTAATTAAAGTAAAAGATGCCTACCAAAGTTTTGCAAAATTACTTGAGTTTTATAATCACTTGAAAAATGATAAAACGGGTACAGAAGACCCCGTTTATATTAATGATGATGTTCAATTAGGTAAAGAGATCTATTTAGGTGCATTTTCATATTTAGGAAAGGGAGTAAAAATTGGAGATAAAGTAAAAATATATCCGAATACTTATATTGGGGATGATGTGATAATTGGGGAAGGAAGTGTTATTTATCCAGGATGCAAAATATATGCGGATAGCCAAATTGGAAAAAATTGTATTATTCATGCGGGGGTAGTAATTGGAGCTGATGGATTTGGTTTTGCTCCAAATCAAGAAAATGAATACAATAAAGTGGCTCAGATAGGAAATGTGATTGTTGAGGACTTTGTAGAGATCGGGGCAAATACCTGTATCGATAGAGCAACATTGGGCTCTACAGTTATTAGAAAAGGAACAAAATTGGATAATTTAATTCAGATAGCGCATAATTGTGAAATTGGTGAAAACACTGTCATTGCAGCACAAACGGGAGTTGCTGGATCTACAAAAATAGGAAATAGAGTAATGATAGGTGGCCAGGTTGGGATTACCGGGCATATAGAAATTGCAGATGATGTAAAGATGGCAGCTCAAAGTGGAGTTGCGTCATCCATTAAGAATGAAGGGACAATAGTTCAAGGGTCACCAGCTATTGAAGCAGGAAAATTTCAACGATCCTATGTTGCATTTAGAAAGTTGCCAGATTTAATGCTTAAACTTAGAGAATTGGAAAAGGAGATTCTATCCTTAAAAAAAGAGTTAAAATAGATGGAAAAACAAAGAACTGTTAGGGTACCAGTAGAATTAAAGGGTATTGGTCTCCATACTGGGGAAAAAGTAATGCTTAGTATATTACCCGCTCCTGAAAACCATGGCTATAAATTCCAACGGATTGATCTGGAAGGTCATCCCATTGTGACGGCTGATGTTGATCTTGTGGTTGATACTAAGCGAGGAACAACACTTGAGCAAAATGGGGTAAGAGTACATACAACTGAACATGTTCTGTCGGCTTTGTATGGCCTAATGGTTGATAATGCCCTTATTCAAATTGATGGTCCTGAAGTCCCTATCATGGATGGAAGTGCATTGCCTTTTGTTGACGCCATTGAATCTGTTGGTTATCAGGAACAAGATGCCTTAAGGGAGTATTTTGACTTAAAGGAGATCTTAACTTTTGAAGATAGCGAAAAGAATGTAGAGATGTTGGCTGTCCCTACTGAAGGCGGTGAATTTAGGTTAACCGTTATGGTGGATTATCATTCCCCGGTATTAGGAACACAGCATGCGTCAATGTATACTATTGATGAGTTTAAAAGTGAGATAGCTTCGTGCAGAACATTTGTGTTTTTAAAAGAATTGGAAAGTTTAGCTAAGGCAGGACTTATTAAAGGAGGCGACTTAGATAATGCGATCGTTTTAGTAGAGAAAGAGAGAAGTAAGAAGGAGTTAGATGATCTGGCAAAGTTATTAGGAAAAGAAGATCAAGATATTAAAGTCGAGGGTATTGGGGTTTTAAATACCCTTAAATTACAATATGAGAATGAACCGGCACGTCATAAATTATTAGATATTGTTGGGGATTTTGCACTATTAGGAAAGTATATGCGCGCTCATATTTTAGCTGCTCGCCCAGGTCACGCTGGAAACATTGCTTTTGCAAAAGTGCTGAAGAAAAAGATGGCTGAATACAGAAAGGGAGTAAAGCATATCGATTTGCTAAAGAAACCTCTTCTGGATATCAATCAAATTTCTGCGTTATTACCACACAGATATCCTTTTTTAATGGTGGATAAGATCTTGGAAATTGGAGATGATTACATTGTGGGTACTAAGAACGTTACGATAAATGAAGAGTTTTTTCAAGGTCATTTCCCAGATAATCCGATAATGCCAGGGGTATTGCAAATTGAAGCAATGGCACAAGTTGGAGGTGTTTTGGCATTGAGTAAAGTTGAGGAAGCAGAAAAATATAGTACTTATTTTTTGAAGATAGATAAGGTTCGATTTAAGCAAAAAGTTATTCCAGGTGATGTACTCGTATTTAGATTAGACCTTTTAACACCAATTAGACGAGGAATTGTTCAGATGGGAGGGAAGATCTATGTTAATAATAATGTAGTTTGTGAGGCGGAAATGATGGCTCAGGTTGTAAAGGATAAATAGGATGGAGAAAATGAATAGTATACATCCAAATGCGAAAATAGGAAAGGAAGTAAGCGTTGGTTACTTCTCTGTGATCGAGGAAGATGTTGTTATTGGAGACGGGTGTGAGATTGGGCATAATGTTACAATTTTAAATGGGAGCAGGCTTGGAGATAACTGTAAAGTATTTCCAGGTGCGGTAATTGGTGCGATTCCTCAAGATTTAAAATTTGATGGAGAGTATACTACAGTAGAGATTGGAAATAATACAATTATACGGGAGTGTGTTACTATCAATAGAGGAACATCCGATCGAAGTAAAACAGTAGTTGGAAATAATACACTATTAATGGCATATGTTCATATAGCTCATGATGTTATTATTGGTGATTACTGTATTCTGGCTAATCAAGCAAGTATTGCTGGTCATGTTGTGATCGACGATTTTGTGATCATTGAAGGAGGTTCAGTAGCTATCCAACAATTTATTCATGTAGGACGGCATGCATTCGTTACCGGCGCTTCGAAAGTAAGAAAGAATATTCCTCCTTATGTCAAAGTAGGAAGAGACCCATTGGCTTATGTTGGTGTGAATTCTGTCGGACTTAAAAGAAGGGGTTTTGAAGGTCAGGATATTAGAGCAATCGAAGATATTTATAGGTTGATATTTGTTCAGAATGCAAATGTTGGTAAAGGAATTGAGCAGGTGAAGGATAGCTTAGCTCCAAGTGAATATAGAGACGAAATAATTTCATTTATTATGAACTCTGATAAAGGAGTTGTAAAAGGATTAGTATAAAAGTTTAAAGTTATGGCATCAACATCAGATTTCAGGAATGGTTTTACATTCAAATATAATAATGACTTAGTTTCAATCATAAGTTTTCAGCATGTCAAACCCGGAAAAGGGCCAGCATTTGTGCGAACAAAATTGAGAAGTCTTAACTCTGGGAGAGTACTTGAAAACACATTTAATTCTGGTGTGAAAGTAGATGAGGTAAGAATTGAAAGAAGAAAGTATCAATACTTATATTCTGAATCAGATGGTTTTCATTTTATGAATACTGAAACTTTTGAACAGGTTTTTATTCCTTTGGTTATGGTAGAATCACCTGAGTTTCTTACCGAAGGGCTCAATGTTGAGATATTATTCCATGCGGAAGAAGAGTTGGCTTTACAAGTGGATCTTCCTACTAATGTTGTTGTTGAGATATTTTATACAGAACCGGGAGTTAAGGGGGATACAGCTACAAACACATTAAAACCGGCTAAAACAAAAACTGGTGCAGAGATAAAAGTTCCACTTTTCGTAAATATTGGTGATAAAATTAAAGTTGATACGAAAACTAAATCCTATGTTGAAAGAGTAAAATCCTAATCAGAAGATTAGATTTTACTTTATTTACTTAGAATTTTAAATTCTGTTCTCCTGTTTATTTGGCGACCTTCTTCTGTTAAATTGGATTCAATAGTATCCAATTCACCATAACCAACATATTCGAGTCTATTTTCGTCAATATCTTGTTCGATCAGCGCATCAACAACCGATTTTGCTCTTTTTTCTGATAGCCATTGATTGTATTTGTCTTCACCTTTACTATCTGTATGTCCTGAGATCTCAACTGTAATTTCAGGGTTCTCGTTTAAAATAGTAGCGATTCTTTCTATTTCAGTTTTTGACTCTGGTCTTAATACGGAAGAGTTTGAATCGAAAAAGATATTTCTTAGAATGATCTTTTTACCGACCTCAATTTTCTTCATTAGTATTGTTAGCTCATATTCCTTGTAATAAGCCTCTTCTCCAATAATAAAGTTTTCTGAGTGAAATAAATAACCATCTACATTCACTGCGATCCCGTAGTTTTTACCTGAAGGAAGAGAAACTAAAAAAGCACCTGAAGCAGCCTCACTTCCAAAGTTTGCAAGTATTTGTCCGCTTCCATTGTCTACCAGTTCCATATAAGCAGATAAGGGTTCTTTAGTGGTCTCATCTAGTACAACACCACGGATAAGAGCTAATTTACTTGTTGTGATCTCTACAGTTGGCTCTATTACTAAATTACTAAGAGGCTTAGCAAGGGAAGCAATTAATTTATCTTCTGAATTTAAGACTGGCTCCTTTTCTTTACCTAAGAATTCAATCCTATAAATATCGCGTAATCCATAGCCTCCTTCTTTTTCACTGGTAAAGTATCCGTAGCGTTTGTCGGCAGAGACCAAAAAGAAAACATCAATATCTGGAGAATTGACAGGGAAGCCTAGATTTTCGGGAATAGTCCATGTTGAACCGTCCCACGTCGACTTAAAAATATCATAATCTCCCATGGTGTTATGCCCTTGGGAAGAGAAGTATAATGTTTTTCCATCCGGGTGAATAAATACACCCTCTTCATCGTATTCAGTGTTAATAGTTGATCCGATATTGATAGCAGGACTAAATTCACCTTTTCTTTCATCCCATTGAGAAAGGTATATATCGCGGCCACCATAACCTCCAGGACGATCACTTACAAAATAAATTTTCCTTCTATCTGGTGATAAACTCGCTGAAGACTCATGATATTTGGAGTTAATATTATCACTCAAAGGGTTTGCCGATTCGTATTCTCCACTATATTTTTCCGTCATATATAAATCACCTAGGGTACGTTCACTTCCTTTAAAAATTATTAATTCCATACCATCATTTGATAATCCAATAGACGCATTGTGCTTCTTATCGTTAATAGGTTCTCCTAAATTTTGAGCCAATGTCCATTCGTCATTTAGGTATTCCGAGTAAAAAATATCTTCGAAATAATCATTCGTTGTTGGATCGATAAGGTTTCCAATATTTCCAGGTCTTCTACTGGTGAACATCATGTATGTTGCATCAGCATTAATTGTTACACCGTACTCATGAAACTGCGTGTTTATATTTGGACCGAGGTTGTCGATCCAAACTCTAACAGGGTTTTCAATTAAGCGCTTTCCTGTCTTACACTCAGTAATAAGCTTTTTCATTTCCTTTACTTTTACTTCATCTTCAGGATCTACATTTGACAAGTGAGAATCATAAGAAGTAATAGCAAGGTCCCAATCAAGGTTTCGCTGATAAACCTTTCCTAAATAATAATTGATATCATCCTCAATACTTGGGTTTAAGTTTTTCGCTTTTAGTAAATGATTAATCGCTTTTTCATTTTGACGGTTATAATAATAACAAACTCCTAATTTGAAATTAAGTTCATCATTATTTGGATTGAAAGATTCTGCCGCTTCGAAATAAGGAAGAGCATCATTCATATAGTATTTTCCTTTTAGAAAATAATAATCACCTTCTTTTATATTTTCTAAAGCTAGCTTAAACCCATTCTTATCTAGCTTAAAATAATCTTTGTTAAAAGGTACATTTTGAGCGGAAAGTGAAAATGCAAATAAGGAGATCAATAGTGTAATACAGGTGTTTTTTATCGTTTTCATATTAATTACAGGTATTACTTATGTGAGCACTAGCCGACTGAACTCCCAGTTCTTCAGCTTTTTTCCAATCTGCACAAGCTCCTTTTTTATCCCTTACCATTTCTTTAGCAATACCTCTGTTTAGATAAGCATATCCATAGGAAGGATTGAGCATGATGGCAATGTTAGCTTCAACAATTGCATCATTATATTCCTGCATTTCTATTAATGTAGCCGCCTTATTATTAAAAGCAAACATGTATTCTTCATCTATCATTGTTGCTTCATCAAAGTCATTCATAGCACTTGTGTAGTCTTCTTTTAAGTAATAAGCAAAGCCTCTGTTGTTCAAATAAACAGCATTATTCGGGTCAAAGCTTAAAGCTTTTGAATAAGCATCTATAGCTTCGTCATAAAGAGCATTGTCTCTTAAAGCGGAACCGAGATTATTCCATGCGATTGAAAACTCAGGGTCAAAGGCCACAGCTTTTTTATATTCAATTATCGCATTATCCAGATCACCTAACTGTTTCATACAACTGGCACGATCATTTAGTGCGTAAGGATTGTTTATTTCTTTTTCAAGTGCAATCGAATACTCCTTGGAAGCACTTGTGTAATCTTCTTTTAAATAATAGATAACTCCTCGTTGATAATTGAATCGGCCATCAGCTTTATCAGCAGTAATAGCTTTTTCAAGCAAATTTAAAGCTTCGTCATATTGTGCACTTTCAAAAAGTAGTATGGCTGCTTGAAAATAACCTTCAGATGGAAGGGTGTCCAGCTCAGTGTAAGTTATGAAGTCTGCTAGTGCCTCCTTTTTTCTATTCAGATGGCTCATTGCAATAGCTCTATTGTAATAAGCTTTAGAAAAATCAGCTTTTAATTCAATGGAGGTTGAAAACGCGATAATACTTTCTTCATATTTTCCATTTTCTAATTGTGCAACTCCTTCGTTGTAGGCTTTTAATACATCAGGATCTATATAACCTAATGAATCTACTCCAAGAGCTTTGACAATTGTAAGTTCTTCGGCAAAGAGAACAGTATCACGTTGAGCACTCACTGAATGCCACAACAGTATGCAGGATAAAAGGGTTAAAAGGCGCATATCAAAATTGTATTTATTTAATTGATAAGTTACCTTATTATCTTACGGAAAAAGAGCAAGAAAGATTTCTTTTTTAAAAGAGCATTGTGAAAATCATAAATGGAATAACAGATCCTACTTACCAGGCAAAAAGAGGCAAGTGACCCATCATTGCATTTACTTTTTCTTTAGTAGCTTTTAATTTCTCCTCGTTAAGCGGGTCGTTTATAACCTGATCAATTAATTCTGCTACGACTATCATGTCTTCCTCTTTTAGTCCTCTTGTAGTAATAGCAGGCGTTCCGATTCTAATTCCGCTTGTTACGAAAGGCGATTGAGTATCAAAAGGAACCATGTTCTTATTAACGGTGATATCCGCATTTTCAAGCGCTTTTTCCGCTACTTTTCCTGTTATATTCTTATTACGTAGATCGATTAAAATCGAATGATTATCTGTGCCATCGGAAATGATCTTATACTCTTTACTCACCAATTCTTCTGCTAGTTTTGATGCGTTTATCATCACTTGCTGAGCATAAACTTTATATTCTGGTGTTAGCGCTTCTCCAAAAGCAACAGCTTTTGCAGCGATAACATGTTCAAGTGGTCCACCTTGTGTTCCAGGAAAAACTCCGCTATCTAATAACTGTGAAAGCTTTTTAATTGTTCCTTTTGGCGTTTTATAGCCCCAAGGGTTATCCATATCATGGCGTAGCATTATAACTCCACCTCTTGGACCTCTAAGTGTTTTGTGAGTAGTAGTAGTTACTACATGGCAATGTTCTAATGGATCGTTAAGTAAGCCTTTGGCAATTAATCCAGATGGATGAGATATATCGGCAAGAATTATTGCGCCAATTTCATCAGCAACTTTTCTAACTCTAGCATAATCCCAATCTCTTGAATACGCAGAAGCACCTAAAATGATCATTTTTGGCTTTACTTCACGCGCTTTTTCTTCAAGTGTTTCATAATCAACCCTTCCTGTTTCTTTTTTAACACCATAGAAATGAGGTTTATAAAGTTTACCTGAAAAATTCACTGAAGATCCGTGTGTTAAATGTCCGCCATGAGAAAGATCGAACCCTAAAATGTCATCACCGGTATTTAAAAGAGCCAACATAACAGCAGCATTCGCCTGAGCACCTGAATGAGGTTGAACATTTGCCCAAGTAGCCCCAAATAACTCTTTAAGACGATAAATAGCTAATCTTTCCACTTCATCAACAACTTCACAACCTCCATAATATCTTTTTCCCGGAAGCCCTTCAGCATATTTATTAGTAAGAACAGAACCCATTGCCGTCATCACATTTTCACTTACAAAATTTTCTGAAGCGATTAATTCAAGCCCTTTAATTTGACGTTCCTTTTCTTTTTCAATAAGGTTAAAAAGTGTTGTATCAGACATTTTTATTCTCTAATTATTAATTCGTAATTATTTTTTCCCGTGACATTGCTTGTACTTTTTCCCACTTCCGCACGGACAAGGATCATTTCTTCCTATTTCTTTCTCCACCCTTACAGGTTGTTGCTTTACTCTAGGGCGAGTATCATGCATTCCATCTTCTGTACCTCCTTCACCACCTCCTGAATAAGATGATGCCTCAGATTTAGTGGTCTGTACATTACTTAGATCATCTTTTCGCTGTATAGGTGCATTTCGGAAAGCTTGACTATGATCAAATGACGGAAGTTTACAATGGGCAAGAAAAGAGATGGAGTCGATGTTCATTTTGTCCAGTATTTTCTTGAACAGTTCAAACGATTCGAATTTATAAATTAAAAGAGGATCCTTTTGTTCATATACCGCACTTTGAACCGACTGCCTTAGGTCATCCATTTCACGCAAATGTTCTTTCCAAAGGTCATCAATAACGGATAATGTTACGTTCTTTTCAACAGCATCAACTAATTCAGCTCCATTGCTTTCAAATGATTTTTCAAGATCTGCAGATATTTGCATCACCTTTTTTCCATCCGTAAATGGAACAAGAATGTTTAGGTAGCTATTAGATTTATCTTCATATACACGCTTGATAACAGGAAATGCACTTTTAACCATTATTTCGTTTTTGACGTTGTAATGGTTTAATGTACTATCGTAAACTTTTTGAATCAACTCTTGATCTTGAAGAGAAATAAACTCTTCTTCACTTACCGGCGAATCAATACCCAAGTATTGGAGTAAGGACATTTTAAATTGATCAAAATCTTTTGTTGATTGTGCGTTTAGCGAAAGGTTTTCCGAAACGTCGTAAAACATATTCGCAATATCAACTTTAAGTCGCTCGCCAAACAGTGCATGACGTCTTCGCTTATAAATAACCGTTCGTTGGTTATTCATAACATCATCATATTCTAATAATCGTTTACGAATTCCAAAGTTATTTTCCTCTACTTTTCTTTGTGCACGTTCAATTGATTTCGTGATCATCGAGTGCTGAATAACTTCACCTTCCTGCAGTCCTAAGCGGTCCATCATTTTGGCAATTCTGTCTGATCCGAATAAGCGCATCAAATTATCCTCAAGAGAAATATAGAATTGACTAGATCCTGGATCTCCTTGTCGACCTGAACGACCACGTAGCTGTCTGTCAACCCTTCTTGAATCATGCTTTTCTGTACCAATGATCGCTAAACCACCGGCTTGAATAACCCCTTCTCCAAGTTTTATATCCGTACCACGACCAGCCATGTTAGTAGCGATCGTTATCGTACCGGGTTTACCAGCTTCAGCAACAACATCAGCTTCTTTTTGATGCAGTTTTGCATTTAATACCTGATGGTCTATATGCTGAATTTTCAACATTCGACTAAGTAATTCTGATACTTCAACCGAAGTAGTTCCAACAAGAACCGGACGCCCTGCCTTTTTAAGATTTATGATCTCTTCAATGATCGCATTGTATTTCTCTCTCTTGGTTTTATAAACCTTATCCTCGTGATCAAGACGTACTACTGGTCTGTTTGTAGGAATAACCATTACATCCAGCTTGTAAATGTCCCATAATTCACCTGCTTCTGTTTCGGCTGTACCAGTCATACCCGCAAGTTTATGGTACATTCTGAAATAATTTTGCAAAGTAATAGTGGCATAGGTTTGTGTTGCTGCCTCTATCTTTACATTTTCTTTGGCCTCAATTGCCTGGTGAAGACCATCACTATATCGTCGACCTTCCATAATACGGCCAGTCTGTTCATCTACAATTTTAACCTGGTTGTCCATTACAACATACTCAATGTCTTTTTCAAATAGAGTATATGCTTTAAGCAATTGGTTAATAGTATGAATCCGTTCTGCTTTAACAGAATAATCACGGATCATTTCATCCTTTTCCTTTAATTTTTCCTCGTCTGTGCTATCTTGCTTTTCAATATCAGCAATCATTTCACCGATAGAAGGGAGGATGAAAAAATCAGGATTTTCTTTTCCGGATAAAAGATCAACCCCTTTTTCAGTCAATTCAATACCATTATTTTTTTCATCGATGGTGAAGTATAACTCTTCATCAACGATGGGCATTTCTTTTGCATTATCCTGTAAATAATATGCTTCTGTTTTAAGCATGCTGGCTTTAATCCCAGGTTCACTTAAAAATTTGATTAAAGCTTTATTTCTTGGTAGACCTCTAAATGATCGGAATAAGGCAAGAGAACTAATTTTAACTTCTTCTTTATTAGTACTATCTACGTCTTTCAGTCCTTTTTTGGCTTCAGAAAGAAGATTGTTTACTAAGTGACGTTGTGCTGTAAACAATTTTTCGATCAGGGGCTTTAGGTTTATAAACTCCTGCTCTCCACTTTGATGTGTCGGCCCTGAAATGATCAGTGGTGTTCGAGCATCATCGATCAATACAGAATCAACCTCATCAACGATTGAATAGTGATGTTTTCGTTGTACTAAGTTTTCGATGGATGAGGTCATGTTATCCCTCAAGTAATCAAATCCAAATTCATTATTGGTCCCGTAAGTGATATCAGCTTTATAAGCTTCTCTTCTTTCGGGCGAGTTAGGTTGATGTAAGTCAATAACATCAACAGATAAACCATGGAATTCATGCATCGGCCCCATCCATTCAGCATCACGTCGTGCCAAATAATCATTAACAGTTACAAGGTGAACCCCTTTTCCTGCTAGTGCATTTAAATAAACGGGTAATGTTGATACAAGCGTTTTTCCTTCCCCTGTTTGCATCTCAGCAATTTTACCTTGATGCAGAGCAATACCACCAATCAGCTGAACATCATAATGTATCATGTTCCATTTGACCTCACCTCCAGCAGCTAGCCAGGAATTTTTCCAAATAGCCTTATCTCCTTCAATGCTTATGTGCGCTTTTCTGGCAGAAAGGTCTTTATCAAATTGACTTGCCGTGACGATAATCTCTTCGTTTTCGGTAAAGCGTTTTGCTGTTTCTTTCATCACAGCAAAAGCACGTGGTAGAATTTTTTCAAGTACCTCTTCTATTTTATCGTCTAGCGCATCTTTTAGCGCATCAATTTTTTCGTAGAGCTCTTCTTTTTTATCAAGCGATAAGTTAGTGTCAGTTTCAATTAGTTTATTAATACTTTCTATCTCTTCTTCATCTTTTTCGAGATATTTTTTGATTTCAATTTTGAAGTCAACTGTTTGTTGCCTAAGCTCATCATTAGAAAGGTTTATAACCGTTTCATATTCTTTTTTTATAGCTTCAACTAAAGGTTGAGCGGACTTAGCATCGCGTTGAGCCTTATCGCCTAGAACCTTTTTGAGCATCTTTGTAATTCCCGAAAGCATACATATTTTTTAGGATGGTAAAAGTAACTTAATTCGCCAATTTATATGCGATAATATTGCTTTACAATAGGCTTACCAATTGTAAGTAAACAGCCATATTGACAGAAAAAAAGCCGTCTCGATAAGAATCGGGACGGCTTTTTTAATTTTTTATTAATTTTTTAATATTCATCCTCATTAAAGAAGAAATCTTCTTTTGAGGGGTAGTCAGGCCAAATATCTTCAATCGTTTCGTATTGTTCGCCCTCTTCTTCTATTTCTTGAAGGTTTTCAACAACTTCAAGAGGTGCTCCAGCTCTCATAGCAAAATCAATTAATTCGTCTTTGGAGGCAGGCCACGGAGCATCTTCTAAATAGGATGCTAGTTCAAGTGTCCAGTACATAATTTATGACGTTTTTTTAATTCTTAATTCGCTGCAAAAATAATTTTTTTTACAACATCTACAAGTTTCATTGTGAGGAGTAGTAATTCTTAATTTAATAAAAATGATCTATTTAGCTATCCAAGGTATTTCTTCTGCATTATTATCAAGGGAAATTTTTCTTGATAACATGAAGAAGTAATCGGATAAACGATTTAAGTATTCAATTATTATTGCATCAACTATCTCTTTTTCAGTAACTTCAATTACCCATCTTTCAGCTCTTCTGCATATTGTTCTGGCTAAATGGCAATAAGAAACACTTATGTGACCACCGGGAAGTATAAATGATTTTAATTCTGGTAATGAATGGTCCATTTCATCGATGAAGCCCTCGAGCTTTAGAATATCTTCCTTTTTTATCTCAGGAAGTTTCATTTTTGACCCTGGTGAGGCAGCGAGTTGAGACCCTAATGTGAATAATCTGTCTTGAATTTCTATTAATTGTTTTTTTATCACCTGGTCATTAATTGAATCCCTGACAAGCCCTACCATACTATTCAATTCATCCACACTACCGTATGCATGTATTCGAACATTGGATTTCTTAACACGTAAACCTCCTATTAATGATGTTTCGCCTTTGTCACCTTTCTTAGTGTAAATTTTCACGTGTTATAATTTATAACGATTTAACTATTAATTGTTTCATTAATTGAATTTCTTTTGTCCGTATCAACTAAACCATCAATTAATCTAACAATTCTATGGGCATGTTGCGCAATGTCTGGTTCGTGTGTTACTAGGATCACAGTATTTCCAAGCGAATGAATTTCCGAAAAAAGCTGCATAATTTCGACAGAAGTAGTAGAATCCAGGTTTCCAGTAGGTTCATCAGCCAATATAATTGAAGGATGATTTACCATTGCCCGAGCAATTGCAACACGCTGACGCTGGCCTCCGGATAATTCGTTAGGCTTATGATGCATTCGGTCTTCCAACCCAACTTGGATCAATACTTCTTTTGCTCTTTCTTCTCTATCGACTTTATTTTCTCCTGCATAAATTAATGGCAGCGCTACGTTTTCTATAGCCGTATATCGGGGGAGTAAATTAAACGTTTGAAATACAAAGCCGATCTCTTTATTTCTAATTTCTGCTAATTGGTTATCCTCCAAATGTGAAACATCTGTACTATTTAGAATATAATCACCTTTACTAGGAGTATCCAAGCAGCCTAAAATATTCATTAAGGTCGATTTACCTGAACCTGAAGGGCCCATGAGGGCTACATACTCATTCTTATTAATATCGAGAGTAATATCTTGAAGTGCTTTAACTTCTTGAGTACCCATTTGATAGATCTTAGCGATTCCTTTTAGTTGAATTAAGCTATCCATAGGTCAAAAATATGAAGTTTATTTTGCTAGAACTAATTCAAAGTATAAACGGTTAATAGCGAATGATAAAATGTTCTTTTTTCAATCTCGGGTTTAAAAAAACGATGCCTAATTCAAATAGATCGATACTTAAACTTACATCATTATCATTCTTGATGGATTCCCAAGCTAATTCCATGCCTTCAGACCAGTGTATATCATCAAAAATAAGGATGACATCTCTATTGCATTCCTGTTTAAAGGTCTTAAAGTAATTCATCGTAGCAGAATAACGATGATTCCCATCAATAAAGACAAGGGTTTTATCTTTTTTTAATGGAAAAAGGCTTGGAATAGTCGAATTAAAATCGCCTTTAAAAGATTCTATGTTTTTTAGGCCTAATCGCTGCCAAACATTTTTGGCTATTTCTAGAACTGATTCACTTCCTTCAATGGTTTTTACATTAATTGATGGATGAGATCGTGCAATATAAGCGCTTGTAATTCCCAATGAACAGCCAAGTTCTATTACCTCATTTATTTTATAATAGCTTGTAATTTTTGCGATAAGGGCAGCTTCCTTAGGAGATTTTAAACTTGATCTTGCTATTTTCCAAACAGATGTTCTTCTGTTAGCTCCTGTTCCAAAATCCTTTAAATCAATTATTGAATAATCGTTTTTTAATCTTTTTCTTTCTTCCTCAACAATCTCATCTTTATAGTATTTGTTGGCAACATGCTCGATAAAATCAAAAACAAATGGTGAATGTACACCATGTCTATTTCTAGATTTCCACAAAAAGTAGAGATAAGCCTTAATCTTTTCGCTTAGTGTAAAAGGCTTATCAATTTTGTTATTCATGTTGCAAAGAAATAATAAATTACAAAGAAATATTTCTAAAGAATTAACAAAGCTAAGTTAAAAGCTAAAGGTAGAGTTGAGCTTATTAAAAAGGTGATTGTTTATATTTGAAACAATTAGTGATTATTGCCTAATAAAAAGGGGGCAATTAATGGCTCATTCATTAATTTTATAGTATTATTGACCTTTAAAAAACGATAAAATGAAAAAAATATTTTTACCCTTAATTTTAGTGTTGGGAGTATTTATCAGCACAGTTTCAGCTCAAGAAGGAGCTTATTTGAATGTTTATGGAAGTTATGGATTAGCGGGTGCTTCAGCTACTAACTTTGTAGCAGATGGTGTTATGGATGTTGATTCTTTTGCTCATCAAATGACTGGAATGCATGAATGGATGGATTATAATGGTGTAATGACGCTTGATGGTGATGGTAATTTCGTTCTTAATTCGACAACAACTACTTCTAAAGTAAACCTTGGTAGTGGGTTAAATTTCGGAGCTACATTCGGCTATATGTTTAATGACCATATTGGAGCAGAATTAGGCTTTGGTTATTTCCTTGGTGGAAAAAATACTTTTAGTCAGGAATTTAAAGACGAAACAGATCCAGCTAATGTTGTTACTACAACAGCGACTGGTGAGATCTATGCTAATCAGTTCAGAATTAATCCAATGTTAGTAATTTCTACAGATTTTAAAGATTTTGTGCCTTATGCAAAATTTGGAGTAGTATTAGGAGTAGGGACAAAGGTTATGGAATCTTACAGTGATAATAAAATGTTCTCAGCTGATAACATCGTTCAAAATTTTGAAAGTAAAGGTGGTTTGTCTGTTGGAATTACGGGAGTTGTTGGAGCATTGTACCAGTTAAATAAAAAGACAGGTATTTTTCTTGAGTTAGCAACTACTTCAATGTCGTATGCTCCGAAAACAAGAACATTAACAGATTATACTATCAATGGTGATGATGCTCTTTCACCATATGTATCGACTGCTGCTAAAGAAACAGAATATTCGGATGAAGTTAGTTCTTCAAGTGCAGAAGAGTTTGATCCTACTTTATCAACCTTATCAACTAAAATTAAATACCCATTCAGCACTTTTGGAATTAATTTAGGTTTGAGATTTAGTTTCTAATAAAGAAGTTTAACAATATTTATAAGCCGTCAGGATAGCTATCTTGACGGCTTTTTCTTTTACAATATTATCTTATTTAATAAGTCGTAGTGCTCCTTTTAAATAAGGGTAAGATGTGTTTTTAGTCAATTCATATTTGCTCATTTTCTAATAATAAATATGATTAAACATAACATTACATATAGATTTTTTGATTTAATCGAATGGAAATTACATTTTTCGCTTTATCACATGATTATACCGTTTGTGTATTAGAATTATATTGAGGGATTATGCTTATTAATTTAGCCATGTTAATACAAGGACATGCTTAAACTGAACAACATTATTAAATCCTACCCTGTCGGAGGTGGAAAGTTAGAAGTACTAAAAGGTATAGACCTTCATATTAAAGAAGGTGAAATGGTTTCTATTATGGGTTCTTCCGGTTCTGGGAAGTCTACCCTTTTAAATATAATAGGAATTCTGGATGATTTTGATTCAGGTGAGTATTACCTAGATGGGCAATTGATCGACCATATTTCAGAAAAAAATGCAGCACATTTAAGAAATTCCTTTATAGGATTTATTTTTCAGTCATTCAACCTAATACCTTTTAAAAATGCAATGGAGAATGTTGCTCTGCCTCTATATTATAAAGGAATTGGAAGAAAGAAGAGAAATGAAATGGCCTTGGAATATCTTGAAAAAGTGGGTTTAAGAGAGTGGGCTGAACATATGCCAAGTGAACTTTCCGGAGGGCAAAAACAACGAATTGCTATCGCACGAGCATTAATAACAAACCCTAAAGTAATTCTTGCTGATGAACCAACAGGGGCACTTGATTCAGCTACTTCGTATGAAGTGATGAATCTTCTGAAAGAAGTAAATAATGAAGGAATGACTGTAGTGATCGTTACCCACGAACACGATATTTCCGAAATGACGGAGCGTTTAATAAACCTCCATGATGGAAAAATAATTAGAGAACCAATACTAGTATAAACCATGTTTGATTCTGATAAGTGGAATGAAAGATTTGAAACACTAAGCAAGAACAAGCTTAGAACTTTCCTTACCGGCTTTGCTGTGTTTTGGGGGATATTTATGCTTGTTATTTTACTTGGAGCAGGAAATGGATTGAAAAATGGAATTACCAATCAATTTCAAGATGATGCCATTAATACGATTTGGATTTGGGGAGGAAGAACGAATTTGGCCTATAAAGGGTTAAAACCAGGTAGGAGAATACAACTGGAAAATGCTGATTATACATTTGTAGATGATCTAGAAGGGACTGATCATTCATCGGCTCGATTCTCGGTAAGAAATGCAACGGCTAGTTTTGGAAACCTTGGAGGAGCTTATCAAATTGATGCTGTTTATCCTGATAATAGTTATATCGAAAATTGTAAACAGGTTTCAGGAAGGTATATCAATGATAATGATGTAAAAGAATTTAGAAAAGTCACTTCTATCGGAATGGGTGTAGTGAATGAATTATATAAGGATGTTGACCCAATTGGGACGTATATAAAGTTGAATGGAATTCCATTTAAAGTTGTTGGGGTATATTCTGAGGTTAATAACAGGGAGCAAATGCGATGCTATATTCCGATATCGACGGGTCAGCGTGTATTTAATTATAATAATCTTTTGGAAAATGTTCAAATGACTACAGGTGATCTGACAGTTCCGGAAACGGTTGCGTTAGCGGAATCGATTCGCGAAAATCTCGCTAAAAACCATCACTTTGATATTAATGATCGAAGGGCTGTTTATATTCAGAATAATAGTGAGAATTATCAGGAAGTGTTGGATATTATTACAGGTATCAAATTGTTTATTTTGATAATTGGTGCAGGAACTATCGTTGCTGGAATGGTAGGAGTGAGTAATATTATGACGATAGTAGTCAAAGAAAGAACAAAGGAAATTGGAGTAAGAAAAGCCCTTGGAGCTACTCCATTATCAATTATTGCAATGGTTATGCAAGAGTCTGTTTTTGTTACAGCAATCGCTGGTTATTTTGGCTTAATATCGGGTATCGCATTACTTGAAGTTGTTTCAAATATACCTGCTCTACAGCATGACTTTTTTTCTAATCCACAAGTGGATATAAATATTGCAATTGGAACTACATTATTACTTGTGTTTGCAGGAGCTTTAGCTGGATTTTTTCCTTCAAGAAGAGCTGCCAAAATTAAACCCGTTGTTGCACTAAGAGACGATTAATTATGTTTGATAGAGATAAATGGCAAGAAGTATTTCATGTATTGGAGAAGAATAAACTCCGAACCTTTTTAACGGCTTTTGGCGTTTTCTGGGGGATATTCATGCTTATTATTCTATTAGGGTCGGGAAACGGACTAAGAAATGGTGTTGTAGGTGATTTTGGTGGTCATGCAACCAACTCTGTATTTATATGGACGCAAAGTACCTCTATGCCTTATGCAGGTTTTCAACGAGGACGACGGTTTAATTTCCATAATGCTGACATACCCTATGTCCTTTCCAATATTCCGGAAATTTCTGTCCTATCACCAAGGTGCCAGATGGGTGGTCATAATGGATCTAATAATGTAGTTCGTGGATTAAAAACGGCTGCATTTAATGTATATGGGGATTATCCTGAGTACAATCTAATTGAACCGGTGAAGATCATCAAAGGTCGCTTTCTAAATCAAACCGATATTAAAGAAAAAAGGAAGGTTTGTGTAATCGGAATGGAAGTATTGAATAGCCTGTTTTTAGAAGGAGAAGAGCCTATTGGAGATTATATTGAAATTAATGGGGTTAATTTTAAAGTGGTTGGCTTGTATAAATCAAATCAAAAAGGGAACCAACGAGAAGAATCTGAAAAATCTGTTTTTATTCCACTTACTACTTTTCAACGTGCTTTTAATTGGGGAGATACGATTGGTTGGTTATCTGTAACATCTATTGATAATGTTCCGGTTTCTGAAGTAGAAGATAAAGTGATCGCATTATTAAAACAACGTTATAAAATACATCCTGATGATCCGAGAGCCTTTGGTCACTTTAACTTGGAAAAAGAGTTTATTAAAATGAATGGACTGTTTACCGGGATAAGTGGTTTGTCATGGTTTGTTGGTGTATTAACATTAATCGCTGGTGTTATTGGAGTAAGTAATATAATGCTGATCATTGTTAAAGAACGAACGCAAGAAATTGGCGTCCGCAGAGCTTTGGGTGCTACACCATTGAATATTATGTCCCAAATTGTTATTGAATCAGTGTTTTTAACTTCTATCGCAGGTGCTGTAGGTGTATTGGCAGGAACTTGGATCTTAGTTTTAGTGGATACACTAATGGGTGAGGCAGATACTGGATCATTTAAACACCCTGAGATCAATTTATATACAATACTAATAGCATTAAGCATATTGATAATTTCTGGAGCATTGGCTGGTTTGATACCTGCTCAACGTGCTGTTAGAATCAAACCGATCGATGCATTAAGAGATGAATAAAAATTTTAATAAATAAACCTTAAATCATGAAAAAAGTACTGAGAATATTTTTTATTGTTCTTGTAGTTGGTCTAATGGGATACACCCTCTATTTCTTATTTGAGAAAAATCAGGAAGCCCCCGTAGTTTATAATACAAAATCAGCTGAAATAACCACCATAATTAAGAAAACGGTAGCTACCGGTTCAATAATTCCTAGAAAGGAAATACTCATCAAACCAATGATATCAGGTATTGTTGCAGAAGTTTATGTAGAGGCTGGGGATTACGTTAAGAAAGGTGATGTACTGGCGAAAATTAGGGTAGTTCCAAATATGGTTGCGTTGAATAATGCTGAAAACCGACTAAATCAGGCGGGGATTGAATTGGAACAAGCAACCATTAATTTCGATAGAAATAAAAGCTTATATGACCAAAAAGTGATCTCTGACGCAACTTTTCAACCTATTAAACTTAGGATGAGAAGAGCTGAAGAAGAATTGGTATCAGCTGAAAACAATTTGAAAATTGTTAAGGATGGAGTTTCCGGTTCTGGAAAAGCAGTTTCAAATACGAGAATTCAATCTACAATAGCCGGAATGGTGCTGGATGTTCCTATAAAAGAAGGAAACTCGGTTATCGAATCTAATAATTTTAATGATGGAACGACCATTGCTATCATTGCCGATATGAATGATATGATCTTTGAAGGGAAGGTAGATGAGTCAGAAGTTGGGAAGTTAAGCGAAAATATGTCGTTGATCCTTAATATTGGAGCGATAGACAGTGAAAAATTTGAAGCTCGATTGGAGTATATTGCTCCTAAAGGTGTAGAGGAAAATGGTGCAATTCAATTTTTAGTTAAAGCAGCAGTTACCCTAAAGTCTGATCAGTTTATTCGTGCTGGATATAGCGCTACTGCTGATGTAGTATTAGACAGAAGGGATAGTGTGTTGGCAATTGAAGAGAGCTTGTTGCAATTTGAAGATGACTCTGCTTTTGTTGAGATTGAGATCGGAGAACAACAGTTTGAGAAGAGGGAAATTAAACTTGGATTGTCAGATGGTATTAATGTAGAAATACTGGAAGGTATATCTGAAGAGGATAAAATAAAAGAGTGGAATATGCCTGGTAACGGATAAGGAATTTTGTAGACAATAAAAAGAAAAGGGACGGATGCACTAGTGCATCCGTCCCTTTTTCAATTCGTCTAATTTTATACTATTCAGCAACGATGAATTTATAGTTCGTTTTACTTGATAATGATTCAATCGTTAAGATATAGTGCCCTACAGTTAATTCATTTATCGGTATTTGAACCTTTTGTTGTTTACTAAGTTTGCCTTCTTTAACGCTTTTTCCAGAAAGATTATAAATGTGATAGTTGTTTTCTTCAGTAGGTTGAGTTGAAAACATAATTGATAACACCTCTTTAGCTGGATTAGGATAAATTGTTAGTCCATTGTCAAATTCAATTTCATCAATTCCTAATGCGATTTCATTATTTGCGCTAAGAAGCCATTTATCAGGGTCGTAAGCTACATTCTGAATGTCAAAATCTAAGTTGAAGTTAAATACCTGATCATTTTCTGTCAATACAAATTTCACTAAACTATCTTCTGAAGCTCCAATGAATTGAAGGGGTAAGGTGAGTTCAAAGAAATCAACAGATGAATGGGATTGTTCTTGATGAACCTCAACCCAAACTTGATCATCTACCTGACTATAAGAAATAGTATGAGACGGATAACCTTCATTAAAGAACCAATCTTCAAAGAACTCTGTTAGATCCAGCCCTGAAGTAGCCTCCAGGTGTGCTTGAAGATCAGCGGTTTTCGCATAAGAAAAAGCAAGATTTTCATCAGCTAAATAATTTTGTAATGCCAGATAGAAATTATCATCACCCATTTCCCAGCGCAGCATATGCAAGAGCATTGCACCCTTTCTATAGCTAAGACGACCATTGAAGATTCTACCGACACTGGTTGTATCATCTACCCAGACTGATCCATCAGGTGAGCTTGTAACATAATTGATCGTATAGGACTTCCATCCATCCCAACTACTAATGTCACCTTGGTATTCATAATTAAGCGCAGTAAGATAGGTGGCAAAACCCTCATTTAACCAAATATCTTCCCAAGACCCGCAAGTCACCTTGTCGCCAAACCATTGATGAGCTAGCTCATGGGCAATTAATCCATAGCTAAATCCTCCCATAAAACTCATGGTCTGATGTTCCATTCCACCGCCCCATCCAAACTCAGCATGACCATATTTTTCATCTGCAAATGGGTAAGGTTCAAATCGCTCATTAAAAAACTCCATGATCTCAACAGTTTCATCTGTTAACGTCTGTGCAGAGCTAAGA